>CALVMU010000028.1 GCA_944348085.1 uncultured Clostridia bacterium | reverse complement strand
GGTGGAAGTTATAGGGCTCGAACCTATGACCCTCTGCTTGTAAGGCAGATGCTCTCCCAGCTGAGCTAAACTTCCATGCTCTCAAAGTGTGCATATATAATATATCAAACATTCTTCGATTTGTCAACTAAAATTTGAAAATTTATTTATATTTTTTATTATTTTATCAACAAAAAAGCAGACATGAATTTGTCTGCTTTTTTATTACATATCTATCAAGACAATCTAAATTCAATAACACATGTTATATCGCCACTTTTAAACATGCCCAATATATCTGCAAATGTCACTTCTTTGAATGATTTTGCTGTCATAAGGAGCGTCATCTGACTCGCTGCAGTTGAATTTGAATAGTAAATATTACCATTCATAAGGTCTCCAGATGTTCCAGTTGGTTGTTTTCCTTTGAAGTAAAAATCGTATAATGTGTCATTAAGATCAATATCTGTGCTATCGTCGAATGTTATATAGTCATCAAACTCAGCAAACTCCACAAAATCACCCAATTCCTTGTCATAGTAAGAAACTCGAGAATCCCCTTGGAAAGCACCAATTACAAATCTAAACCTTGTATCTTCATAAGCGCTTTTCCAGACTGCAGTAAGTTCAACAGTTGTTCCTTCTTTGTAAGAAGAAGCAATCACTTGAGCAAGACTTGTCTCACCTTTTAAATAATCGGTTCCATCTTCATTAACTTGATAAACGATTCCATTATGATTAAATCCAACAAAGGTATAGTTTTCTCTTTCCACCTCGTAAGACGAGAAGCCATCTGTTAAGTTAACAGTAACTTGAGTAACTGGGTCCTTTTCGTCTGCATGTGCATGGAATTTTACATTTGCAGTGTAAGTGATGTCTTCATAGCAAGGAGCAAGAGTATAGGCTCCACTTACTGGGAAAGTTGCTTGTTTGTAGATCTCACTGTTTGTAGCTACACCCTCTGGTGCTTCAGTCACCGTCCAGCCAACAAAATCAACTCTGTCAATTGTTGCAAGCTCTTGACCATAAGTCATTGTTCCACCTGTTACGCTTTCTTCAGTGTAAGTGATGTTGAAAGATTTTGCCTTAACCCAAATTGTGATAGTTGCAGAATCAGTTGCATTGAATGAATAAGATGAGCTGTCTGTCAATTTTTCAGAATCAGCAGTAACAGACTCTGCGTTGCCTGCATAGAAGCCTACAACATCATAAGCACCATCAACAAGTGTTATTGTGATTTTGTCATCCATTTTAACACCAACTGAATTTCCGTCTTTCAATTTGTCATTAACTGAAATGTTGACCGTTGCTGGATGATTTTGCTCCAATGTGGCGTCTGTCCCCTTAAATTCAACTGTGATTGTGTATGGCGCAGAAAGAGTTGCTGCCAAAGCAATTGCCACCACTGCAACAGGAATAAGAGTTACGAATATACAAATAGCTAAAATTTTCAATAATTTTTTTGACATATTCCCTCCGTTCTTGCTCTTATTATATCACAATGTTTTTGATTTTTCAATAGCTATTTTTAATTTTTTTAATAAATATAGCATTTTTTTTGTAAGTTATTATATGAAAAGCCATAAAAGTATAAATTTCTATAGATATTTATAATAAATTTTTCACAAATTGTTGACAATTTTATCTAAATATGCTATCATAACTAAGCAAACTTCATGGGGGATTAGCTCAGCTGGCTAGAGCGCTTGCCTTGCAAGCAAGAGGTCATCGGTTCGATTCCGATATTCTCCACCACTTGTGCTTAATAGGTTTTATATCTTGTGATATAGAACCTATTTTTATTTTAAGTCAAATTTTTCGTCAAAATTGTCGTCAAAATAAAAAACTGCCGTGTTTGTTCGGCAGTTTTTACAATTTCATAATTACATTTCTGAGTCGTTATTTATAGAATTTGCATACATCTCTCTAACAGAAACTGCTAAAGTTTGCAATGCTTTATTTTCAATATCAGCAGGTTTGTCTTCATCGCTGATTAAGTATTTCATCGAGGTGTGCTGTTCAATAGTTCTTCCATCCGCCAAAACAATTTCCCAATTAACATCAACTTTGTCTCCGCTGATTAATTTACTTAAATCATCTTCATCAATATAGAAGTCTGTCACAGCTACACCATCAGCAGTTGTTAAACCTGAGACTTCATCAATATGGTTTCGAAGTGTAGAAACATTGGATGTTGTTTTATCTGCATTGTTAAGCATATCGTTCAATTCAGCTACATCAACTTCTCTGTTTTCTCCAAGATATGTTAATGCACTATCAATGCCAACCTCTTGAATATATGAAACGCTTCCATCTTTGTCTGTGAAATATATTCTGACTTCAGCATCACCTTGGCGCTTACCATTCTGTATAAATTCAACTTCAACTTTTGTTGCCGTTCCTGGGAAACGCTTAATCTTAAAGTCATTAATATTTGGAACTGATGACAACTCAGCTCCCTCAAAAACAGTTGTCTCTTGTGGGATGGTCTCCTGATCGGCAGCGATCTCAGCGGAGGTCTCAATTTTAACCAAATCAGCCAAAATTGTATCGCTTAGACTTTCTGCCAATTTAATATCATCTTCAGAAGTGCTTGCGTAAGAAATAGCCATCAATGCATTATAGTTTTCATTTGTGCCATTAAGGTAAGGTGCAAACATCTCTTGATATTCTTGAGCCCAATTTGCAGAAGCGTTTTGAAGTTCTTCAATTTTATTGTTAACTTTGTCTTGATACTCCTTCACAGTTGTTATTATTTCCACAGGACCGTTATCATTGCCACTGTTTGGTTGATCATTAGTTGGATCTGGAGCTCTGAATTTCCCATCAGTCAAACCAGCCCAAGTTCCAATAATACCTGCAAGGCCCGCTGCTATGAGAGTAACAATAGCTAATTTTTTAATAACACTACCATGCTTGTTGGCAAACTTTCTTGGCTTTGAACTAGTAAGGTTATCTATCACAGCGGCATTTTGCAATACCTCATCCAACTTAGTTATTTGTGCATTCCAAACTTCTTTTTTTGTCCCTAGACTATTTGTTTTGATTTTTGGGCTGGCTGTTATCATTGAACCGTTATATGATGAGATGTCGCCATTTGTAAAGCTTATAGCTTCTTTCAAATCTTGAGAAAATTCTGTATTCTGATCGCTAAAGCTAGCCATCATTTTGTTGTAGTTGCCCTTAATGCACTTAAAAAGTCCATCCATGAGGTTTAACAATCTTGTTTGCTCGGCTGAAGGAGAATTTTTCCATACTTTTTTAAATTTATCTATTGCTCCTTTCATACCAAGATCAATTAAACCATCTCCAACCAATTTTACGCGAATGTTATTTAAGTAATTCGAGTATTCTTTGATCTTATCAATCTCTTTTTTTAATTCGTCACTTAATTGATTGCTAACTTTTTTTCTGAGCTCTTCTACACTTGCACAGGAAACTGCGTATGCTTTGCCATCAATAGTGACTTGTGTAGTGAACTCATACTCTTCAGCTGTTTTTTGCCCCTTAAATGAAATTTTATCCCCACTTGAAGAACTAAAGCCATCCTTAATGCCGTCGCAAATTTTTCCCAAAGCTTGCAAATCTTCGTCGGCCACAATGCCATTTTGGGTTTGGTATTCATTCTCCTTTTTTATATTTTCTTCAAGCGCTCGAAAAACAGCGTCCAAAACACTGACGTTGTTTATAAGATTACTAAAACGCTTTTTCTCATTTTCGTTAAGACTATTGATATAATTTTTAACTATCTTTAATGTATCTAAACATTCATAATAGGAGCTTATTATCTTAGCATTTTTCTGTGCTATTTGATCACGTGTATACACTTTTTTTACTTGTCCCATAGTTCCTCCTCTTTTTTTTACGATTATATTATATACCACTTCTTGATTTTTGTCAATATGCATATATGAAAAAAATTGCAAAATGTTTGCAATTCTTATCAATTTGTCTAATTTTTACTGTTCAGAGTCAACTTTTTCGTCTAAATATGTCGCCATAAGGTCTGCAACATGCAACAAAAAGGCTACTGGATAGCGATAATATACCTCTGCAACACTGTAAGATCCGCCTTTAACTCGCAAATCATATTCACCCATATGCCAATTGATTGCAAGCGCTTCTTCGCGAGAAAGTTTCATAAAAGCGGACAAGATGTAGACCGATTTTTCGCCATGACCATAAGGCAAGTTGTCTTCAACTTTGTAGTAAGGTTTTTGCGTCCAAACACCATCAATTTTAACATTTTTAACATCTTCAACATAGGTGTCAACCTTGCAAATATCATGCAGAAGCCCCATGATCGCCACGCTTTCTGGACTTACTTTTTCTTGCCAATTTTCGCCAAACTGCCCTTCAATCAGTTTGACAAATCTTTTGTAAACATTGACCGAATGTGCGCAAAGTCCGCCCTTAAAGCTGTTGTGTCGTCTTGTGCTTGCAGGAGCTGTAAAGAAATCACTCTTCTCAAGCCATTCCAAAAATTTATCAGCGCCTTCTCTGTCAACATTGTCATAAAAAATCTCTAAAAACTCATCTCTTGCGTCCATCTCTTCCTCCTATTTTAACGACGAAGCAATTCTCAATAGCTCGCTAAATTGTTTGCTTGAGCTTTTTTCAAGTTTTTTAAGTTCGCTCAAAATCTCAAGTGCTTCTTTCTGCTGTTCTTTGCCACCGCCATTTGTAAGCACATTTTGTTTCAGCTTTTCATAACGCTCCATTCCCTCTTTTGAAAGCTCTTCAGCATCAAGAATATTGCTACAAGTTATACGCAAAACATCAACGCTTTCTTGGTCGCTATGCTCATCATACATTTTCAGAATTTCAAAAGCGGTGTCAGTGTTATCGCTCAAGTTATCACGCAGAATGTCAATCTCTTTAAAAATATCGATAAAATGCTCGTGATTTGAAATGCCTTCTTTGTCTTCCATTTTATTTTCTGACATAAAAATCTCCTATTAACAGAAAGATTATATCAAAATTAACCTCAAAAAACAAACAAAAAAAGACTGCTTACACAATCTTTTTCGCAAACTTAGGTTGCATCACTATCTTGCAAACTTAGTTTGCATCACCGTCCGATTTGTTTAACTGCAAACCCATACCATATTTCCGCTCTTACAAACTTAGTTTGCAAGCCTAACGCTTGGCGATTATCCACTTCACCTTCTTCTAAATTTAAAACACCTTCGCGCTCTCATGAGTTACGCTAAGCGACTGTTTAACAAACTTAGTTTGCATCACCGTCCGATTTGTTTAACTGCAAAGTAAAACCACCTCTCCGCTCTTTTAAACTAGACTTCGTAGCATTGCTCCTGGGAAGATTTGCACGGCAGTGCAAGCAAGGCTGAAAAGCCTTGCAGAACACTGCTGATTTTTTTGCAAAGTAGTGTGCTAAAAACAAAAAACCAACCTCTTGCGGTTGGTTTAATGATATTCCAGCAGTGTTCATTAGAAAAAGTGGCAACTTTTTCGCAAGACCACTCTTTCTTCGTAGACCGGGTCTTATCTTCTCCCGGGAAGATTTGCACGAAAGTGCAAGCAAGGCTCGTTCAGCCTTGCAGAACACTGATGGGGAACTTTTTATCTAATATAACAAAAAACCAACCTCTTGCGGTTGGTTTAATGATATTCCAGCAGTGTTCATTAGAAAAAGTGGTAACTTTTTCGCAAGCCCACCCTTTCTTCGCAGACTGGGGCTTATCTTCCTGGGAAAAACGGGAAGATTTGCACGGCAGTGCAAGCAAGGCTGAAGAGCCTTGCAGAACACTGCTGATTTTTTTGCAATATAATATGTATGTAACAAACAAAAAACCAACCTCTTGCGGTTGGTTTAATGATATTCCAGCAGTGTTCTATCTTCCCGGGCCGTCGCCAGCCAAGTATTTTCGACGATGAAAAGCTTAACTTCTGTGTT
>CALVMU010000027.1 GCA_944348085.1 uncultured Clostridia bacterium | reverse complement strand
AAAAGAACATATTAGACTACAAAATCTAACATGTTCTCTCTTTTTTATTTGTTGTCCGTTTTAATCAAACAACATCCCTAATAATTTCTTTTTTAATGTATTTTTCATTTTAACTCCTTTTATAGCAATAGTATATCATAGATTTTTTGGCTTTTCAAGGGGTAATTTTAAAATTTATTTGGAAAAAACAAACAAAAAATGATAAAATAAGACAAAGGAGCGAAAGATGAATTATTTTGAGAATGCAAGAAAAATTTATTTTGCAAAGATAAAAGACAAAGCAATCATTCCAAGCAAGGAAGATGAAAATGCAGGCTATGACATCTATGCTTGTTTTGATGAGGACTATATTTTTATTCCACCGTTTTCAACAAAACTTGTTCCAACTGGGATTGCGTGGGCGTCAAGTGATGAGTTTTATCTTCAAATTGAAGAGCGCTCAAGCACAGGTTCAAAAGGCATCAAAAAAAGTGCTGGTGTGATTGACAGCGGTTATCGTGGAGAAATAAAGATTGCAACCACAAATGCAAACGACCGAGATTTGTATATTTCAAACCTTGACGAAGAGGAGTTAAGAAAAAAGTATACTATCAGTGAAAACGCGCTTGTCTATAACACAAAAAAGGCTATCGCGCAGGGAATTGTCCACCGCGTTGAAAAGATGGAGATTGAAGAAATTTCTTATCAAGAGCTTCAAAAAATTGCTTCAAAGCGAGGAGATAAAGGCTGGGGAAGCACCAACAAAAATTAATACCAATAATCTTCTTTATAGTCAGCAAAGATTATTTCAAATTGATTGTAGAGTTCAAAAATTTTATTGTTTTTGTCTACAATCTTTTTTATTGACGACAGAGCATCATCTTCTGCTAAAATTTCATTCAACCTCTCAAGTGTAAGAAAAGAAGCCTGATTTCGTTCTCTGACAAGTTCGAAATACAGCGAAGAGATGTCTTCTTTCTCGATAAATTTTTGAATTTTTTCATTGTCTTTAAATAAAGTTTTTAAAGTTTGAATATATTCACTTTTTGTCATTTTCATCCTCCAAAGAAAAAGTTTTAATTTTGTATTTTATTTTGCAAAAGGTAAAAATATGAGAAATTTTGACAAAATTATAACTTCATAAAAAAATGTTGCAATAAAAAACAATCATTATAATTGACAAAAGCAAATTTATTCTTTATAATAAATAAAGTTACTTTAGTTAAAAGGAGGCCGAATATGAAAAGAACATATCAACCTAAGAAAAGACAAAGATCAAAGGTTCATGGTTTTAGAAAAAGAATGCAAACCAAAAGTGGAAGAAATGTTTTGAAAAGAAGAAGAAATCGTGGAAGAAAAAAACTCTCTGCTTAATGCAAAAGAAAGGTCTGACCACAGGCTGAGAAAAGATAGGCAATTTTCATACATATACAAAAAAGGCAAACGAAAGTCAACTGACAATTTCACACTCTATTATATTGAAAGCAAATTCAATAACTACCGTATAGGCTATTCCATTTCAAAAAAACAAGGAAAGGCCGTTAAAAGAAACCTTTTGAAAAGGCGTCTTAAAGAAATTGTCAGAACAAACAATCTTCCTGTCAAAAAGTTTAATTTTGTTTTGTTTGCAAGAGATGGAGCGAGCGAGCTTGACTTTAAACAACTTGAAAGTCAAGTGAAAAACCTTTTCCAAAAATTTTATAAAGAGGAAAAGATTGAAAAATCCCTTTAATATCCTGTTGAAAGCTCCAGTTTATTTTTATAAATATTGCATATCTCCTCTTCTGCCACACCAGTGCCGATTTACGCCAACCTGCTCAAACTATTTTTTAAGCTGTGTTGACTCTTTTGGTTTTTTCAAAGGAGGTTATCTTGGCGTCAAAAGAATTTTTAGGTGTGTGCCGTGGAATAAAAATTGTGGTTATGACCCTGTTCCTATAAATATTAAAGGAGAACAAAAATGGCTGTTTTAAGTTTATTATTGTCTGTAGCAGAGCCATCGGGTTTTTGGATAACGATTATCAGAGCATTTGAAAATGTCACAAACAACTATGTGCTTGCAATCATATTTTTGACAGTTGTTATCAAACTTATTTGGACACCTATTGACACCTTCAACAGAAGAAGTCAACAAAAAATGTCGCAAACGCAAGCCAAAATGCAACCTGAGCTTGACGCAATAAACAAAAAATATGCAAAAGACCCAAATTTGTTAAAACAAAAACAAAACGAGGTCTACAAGAAATACAACTCAAAATCAATGGGTGGCTGTTTCTTGATGCTTGTGTTTATGGCGCTCAACCTCACCATTTTCTTCACATTGTTTTCAGGCTTAAATACAATGGGAGCTTACAAAATCAGCGAAAGCTATGACTATTTAAAGTATAGCTACGCAAATGTGCTTGAAGTGACAAACGAGTTTATTGGAGATGAGCCGTCAAAAGCAGAAATTTTCAATAATCCTGAAAATCTTGTTTATCGAATTGAAGTTGACGAAACAAATCCGGAAAATATGGAAATCGTTTTGCTTCAGCTTAACGGCGAAAGCGAGATTGAACTTGCAAGAAGTGAATATAAAACCGATTTTTCAACAACAGAAACAGAAATTGTTGAAGGTCAAGAACAGACTGTTGTAACAGAGACGACAAATGAATATCTAAATGCAATATTAACCAAATTTGACGGAATTGTTTTGAAAGAAACTGTTATTGAAGGAAGCGATGAAACTGAGAAATACACATTGACAAATTCTGTCACTGACGCATCATCAAACTTTATAGTTGAAAGATATCAGTCAAACAAAGAGCCTTTCCTTTGGATAGACAACATTTGGATTTCAGACTCACCTTTCAATCAATCAATTGTTGATTATAATGGTTATGTATCGCAGATTGGTCAATCAAATGTAGAGGAAGGTGAAGAGACTATTTACAATGCATTTATGCCAAATCTGCAGGCAAAACAAAGCCGAGTAAATGGTTACTTTATTTTGCCAATTCTTTGCATTTTAGCAAGTGTTTTAACCACCCTTTTATCAACCAGACTTGGACGAAAGAAAGGCGAAAAAACTCCAAATCAAAACAAATGGCTTGCAATCATTATGCCAATAATCTTTGGTGTGTTTGCACTTTTCTATAACAGTGTTTTTGCAATTTACATGCTGACCAGCCAAGTTATGACAGCTGTGACACTTCCAGTTCAAAACGTTGTTTTGAGAGCAATTGACAACAGAAAAAAGAAAAAAGAAGAAGAAAAAACTGAAATTGACTACACACGAAAATTTTAAGGAGGGATAAAATGATAACAAGCGTTGAAGGAACGGGAAAAACAATCGAAAAAGCTGTTGAAAGTGCACTTTTAGAGCTGAAAGTTCCAAGAGAAGATGTAGATATAAAAATTTTAAGTGAAGGCGGAATTTTTAAGAAAGCTAAAGTTGTTGTTTCAATCAGTGAAGATGCTCTTCCAAAATATCAAAAACATAAAAAGTTTGTTGAGGAAGAAAAAGAGTTAGAAGAAAAGGCTGAAGAAAAAGCTGAAACGGAAGCAAAAGAGAACAAAAAGAAAGAAAAAGAAGTAAAAAAAGAAGAGAAGAAAGCTGACAAAGAAGAAAAGAAAGCTGAGAAAGAGGTAAAAAAAGAGGAAAAGAAGGCTGAAAAAGCTGAAGAAAAATCGGAAAAATATTGTGACCCAGAAGACTTTTTAAAAGACCTTTTCAAAGTTTTGGATAAAGATGTTGAGATAACAACTCTTGAAGATGAAAAATATATAACCTACATGGTGAATGGTGAAAATCTTGGAGAGGTCATCGGACATCGTGGCGAAGGATATTATGCTTTGAACACTCTTCTTAAACAAGTTGCAAAAAAAGGCGACAAAAAGATTCTTTTAGACATCGGCTCTTTCAGAGAAAAGCGTGTTGAAAGTCTAACTCAAATGGCAAAACGCCTTGCAAATAAAGTTGCAAAAACTGGAAGATTTATCAAACTTGACCCAATGAACCCAAGCGATAGAAGAATTATTCACACAGCTTTGCAAGACGATAACCGTGTGACAACTCTCAGCAAAGGAAGTGAGCCTCACAGACAAGTTATAATTTTCCCAAAGGGAGACGAATAAAAGAAAAAATATCAATATAAACCGTATAAACCGTAAAAAATATCTTAAGGATTTTTCTTAAGATATTTTTTTGTTTCATTTTATTAAAATGAATTTATTTAAATTCTTTTAAATAGTCTATAAAGTCATCAATTTCTTGAGTTGTGGTGGTACCAAATTTGTATAGAATCGCTTTCTATTATTCATTTTTATGCCAAAATAATTATTTTCCCAAACAAAATTTTGAGAAAATAAGGTCGATGATCGATTCATTTTCGCATTGACCGGTTATTTTACCTAAACTGTTCCAGAGGTTTTTGATAAGCATGGCAATCACATCCATGCTTTCGTTTTTATTGGACAAGATTTCGTTGCAAGTCTTTAAACTTTCTCTCAAAGCGCTTGCTTGTCGTTCATTTGAAACCATGATTTTTCCAAAATCAATATTTTTATCAATCACCATATTATAAACGCTGTTTTTAAGATCTTCAATCCCTTTTTCTGTCACGGCAGACACTTCAATTTCATTTTTAAAAGGCTTTAAAATGCGTTTTTTGTCAGTTTTATTGACAACGATCAGGTGTTTATAATTTTTCACCTTATTTAAAAGTTTTTCATCCTGTTCCTCTAAATTTTTACTGCCATCAAAAACACAAAGCACAATGTCAGCAGTCTCAATGCTCTTTTGGCTTTTTTCAATGCCAATTTTTTCCACCCTGTCAGAAGATTCTCTGATTCCAGCGGTGTCAATAAAGTTGAATTTTATACCGTTATAGAAAATGCTTTCATTGACTATATCTCGAGTTGTGCCAGCAATTTCGGTGACGATAGCTCTTTCCTGCCCTATCAAAGCGTTTAATAGTGAAGATTTGCCAACATTTGGTGAGCCAACAATGGCAATATTAACGCCATTATTAATGTATTTCAAACTGTCCGATTGTCTAACAAAAAGTTCAATGTCGTTTTTTATTGCTTCCATTGACGAAAAAATCTCATCTTTAACCGTTTTTTCAAAATCCTCTTCAGGATAATCTAATGTTGCTTCAATTTGCGCCAATTGCAAAGCTAAATTTCCTTGCAAAAGCACAACTTTTTCTTTCAATTTTCCTTGTGCAAGATTTAAATTTGCTTTAAGCTCGCTTTCGCTTTCAGCATTTATCTCACCAATAATTGCTTCAGCCTCGTCAAGACTGATTTTTCCATTTTCAAACGCTCTTTCAGAAAACTCGCCGGGATTTGCCAGCCTTGCACCTGCCGAAATCAAAGTTTCCAAAACTTTTTGAGAAAGCAAAATGCCGCCATGCACTTGAAATTCAACCATGTCTTCTCCAGTGTATGAGGAAGGCGCTTTAAAATAAACCATAAAGCAACGCTCGCGACTTTCGTCAAATTTAAAATTTCCCAAATAAAGCATGTTTGGGATTATTTTTTTGTAGTCAAGTTTGGTCGAAGAAAAAAATGCTTGAGCAATATTTAAACAATTTTGCCCACTCATTCTAACAATAGAGATTGCACCACGGCCAATTGGTGTTGAAATAGCCACAATAGTATCATTCATAGAGCTATTATAACATAAAAAACAAAAATAAGCGCTTTTTTATTGCAAAAAACTAAAAATTAGTACAAAAACTACCGCAAAATTCAAAAAAAGCTGAAGCTAAGTGTGATTTATTAAATACAATTTTCAATAAACTGGCAGTTTTTAAAAATAACAGGTTTTAAATTTATTACCAATTTTTAGCTTTATTTCATAAAAATTGAAAGTTGAAACAATATCGATTAAGTGTTTAATCTAAACTTATATTTAATCTAAAAAAGTAACAAACAATATTTGCTTTTATGTAAGAAAAAGCTATCGGTTTAATTTTGAAAATAAAGATTTTATAAATAAAAAATTAAATGTTAATTCATAAATAAATAAGATATGAAAATTAATAATTAAAATAACATCAAAGTTATTTTTATATAACTAACATATTTTATTTTCTTTTTCTATTTTTGCTTTAACTTTATTGTATTTGTCAATAGTCTCTAAAAGATATCTTTCTTTGCCAGCAGAATCAAGTTTCATAAGCCTGTTTTCATCCATTAGAAATTTCATAGGGCTCAAAGAATAATCATCATTTGCAAGAACGGACCTCACCTTTTGATAAAATTCTTCATCACTATCGTTAATAATTTTGACAGAAGCTGTTTTGTTCACCTCTTTGTTGTTTCTATTGATAAGTCTATTTTTAGCTCTAAGCGCCAATGCTTTCAATAAATCTGATTTCATACTTTACCTCCTTTAAGTTACAATACAATTTTACACTATAATCGGAAAACCAGGTAGCAGTTTTTTGACTAAAAACGACCATTTGTGTCGAATATTGGTGATACACATGCAAAATTGCGCATATAAATAAAATTATTTTAAAATTATTAAACAATTTGAAATCAACAATAATGACAGTTATTCGACAAAAACTTCAAGTTAACGCGAATAAAATTGTTGACAAAAATTAAAATGTTTTAATAACTATTATAATTTTGCAAAATTGAATAAGAAAAACAGTATGCTTAAAATATTTTTATAGAAATTACAGAAAAAACTTGCCAGAAAGAAAAAATTTTTTAAGGATTGATGAGGTAAAAATAAAAGATATTTAAAGCTTTGTTAAATTTATCTCTTATTTTGCCTCATTAAATATTATCAATTGTCAATAGATTTGATTGTATGTCATCATAAATAGTTTGAAGTTTCAGTTTGTATCTAATTCAAAATAGTTGCCTTTAAAACTCAATTGTGATATAATAAAAAGCGGAGGTAAGATTAATGAAAGAACTTAAAGGAACAAAAACAGAAAAAAATTTAATGGAAGCTTTTGCTGGCGAAAGTCAAGCTAGAAATAAGTATACATATTATGCTTCAGTTGCAAAGAAAGAAGGCTATGAGCAAATTGCTGCAGTATTTGAAGAAACAGCCAATAACGAAAAAGAACACGCAAAGATGTGGTTTAAAGAACTTCATGGTGGCTCCGTTCCTGGAACAATAGAAAACCTTATAGACGCAGCCAAAGGTGAAAATGGCGAATGGACGGAAATGTATAAGCGCATGGCTGAGGAAGCTCGAGAAGAAGGTTTTATAGAGATTGCAGAAAAGTTTGAAGGTGTGGCAGCTATTGAAAAGAGACATGAAGAAAGATACAACAAACTTTTAGAGAATGTTAAGAAAAACACAGTATTTAAAAAGACCGAAGAAAAAGTTTGGATTTGCAGAAATTGCGGACATATCTATGTTGGCAAAGAAGCTCCAAAGGTTTGTCCAGTTTGCAATCATCCTCAAGCTTATTTCGAATTATTTACTGAAGAATTTTAATAGAATATATAATTAAAAAAAAGAGCAAAATTGATGTTGTTTGATTAAAACGGACAACAAATAAAAAAGAGAGAACATGTTAGATTTTGTAGTCTAATA
>CALVMU010000026.1 GCA_944348085.1 uncultured Clostridia bacterium | reverse complement strand
CTGTCTGGTATTGTTACTGATGTTAAACTGTCACAACCAGAGAAAGCATCATCTCCAATTGATGTTACGCTGTCTGGAATTGTCATTGATTGTAAATTAGAACACCCAGTGAATGCACCTTCTCCAATTGATATTACGCCGTTTGGAATTGTTATTGATTGTAAATTAGAACAATCATAGAATGCAAATTTACCAATTGAAGTGTACCCTTCTGGAATTTCAATGTGTGTTAAATTTTTATCAGATGATGATGGATAGTACACATTCTCGTATTCTTCATAAATACCTGGTTTATCAGAATCGGCATTAGAATCAGAGTTTTGTTGTATGCCAAAATGTAAGCTTAGCCCAATACTAGTAGCAACTGCAGCAACAACAAGAAGTGCTCCTCCAATTTTTTTTATAAGACCGCGTCTCCCCCCCTCCGTTTTTGCGTTTTACTTTGCGGGCTTCTTTTGAATTTTGGTTTTCTTCCATTTTTACCCTCCTATATATATGCCCATATTTTATCATAAATTTGTTTTTATGTCAATATCAAATAAAAGAAAGTATAAAAAATAAAAAAACTGTGTGCGTCTAGAATTGTTCCAAACAAAGCAACAGTTTTTATAAATTTTTTATTTAAAAAGGTTAAGGCAGTTATTTTTTTGCATTACGCCAACATTTTTGCTGACCATTTTTCCGTCTTTAAAAAGCACAAGGGTTGGAATTGACATAACTCCAAACTTTCTTGCAAGGTTTTCGTTTTGGTCAACATCAACTTTGACGATTTTCCCTTTGCCGTCAAGCTCGCGGTCAACTTCTTCCAAAATTTGACTCATCATTCGGCAAGGCATGCACCAAGTTGCAAAAAAGTCAACCAGCACAGTCCCCTCTTTGATCTCCTTTTCAAATTCTTTTTCATTGATGATTTTCATATTTCCCTCCTTAAAATTTTGTTTATGGCTTCACTGCATATCATAAGTCCGCACATGGCTGGAAAATATGCAATGCTTCCAATCACACCAGTTTTGTTTTCAACAGGCTTTTGAGATGTGTAAACAACTTCAAGCCTTTTCACGCCTCTTTCTTTCAGTTTTTTTCTTATTGCCTTGGCAAGACCGTCGTCATGGGTTTTATATATGTCAGCAATCTCAAAATGTGGCACTTCAGTTCTGTTGCCAGCTCCCATTGAAGAGATGATGTTTATACCAGCTTCTTTGCAGTGACAGATAAGTTCAACCTTGTCTTGCACGCTGTCGATTGCATCAATCACAAGTTCAAAGTCAGAGATAAGTTTTTTCACATTTTCCTTGCAAATTTTTTCAGCCACAGCGTTAACTTTCGCATTTTTGTTGATTGACAAAATCATCTCTTTTAAAACATCAACTTTGTTTTTGCCAATCGTTTGCTGAAAAGCCACAACCTGTCTGTTTAAATTTGAAGATGAAACTTTGTCAAAATCAATCAGCGTAAAATTTTCAACTCCACATCTTGCAAGCGAAATTGCGCAGACACCACCAACTCCGCCAACGCCAACAATTGCAATCTTTTTGTTTGCAATCAGCTCTACATTTTCTTTACCAATCAAAATTTCAGTTCTTGATTTGTCCACTTTTCACCTTATAATATATATTTTTTGAGATCAAATTTTTTCTTTGTTTCTTTAAATGCGTTCTGAACATATCTTCTGTCAATTTTGACTTTAAGCATTGGATGATCACCAGAAGCATTGAAAGAAATGTCTTCAAGCAAGCTTTCCATAATTGTGTGGAGGCGTCTTGCTCCAATATTTTCGCTTGTTTCATTTTCAGCATAAGCCATTTCCGCCATTTCGTCAAGCGCATCATCAGTAAACTCAAGGTCAATGTTGTCAACCTTCAAAATGCTTGCATACTGCTTTGTGACTGAGTTTTTTGGCTCAGACAAAATTTTCTTGAAGTCATCTTTTGTAAGATTGTCAAGGTCAACTCTGATTGGAAAACGGCCTTGAAGCTCAGGAATCATGTCTTCAATCTTTGAAACATGGAAGGCGCCAGAGGCAATAAAGAGAATAAAGTCGGTTTTGACATTGCCATATTTTGTAGCCACAGTGCAACCTTCAACGATTGGCAAAATGTCGCGTTGAACGCCCTCTCTTGAAACATCTTGATTTACAGAGCCACCAGCCTTGCCGATAATTTTGTCAATTTCGTCAATAAAGATGATGCCTTCTTCTTCAGTTCTGCGAATTGCCTCAGCGTAGACATTGTCTTTGTCAATAATTTTGTCAGCCTCTTCTGCCATCAAAATTTCTCTTGCTCTTGCAACTGACATATGCTTTTTCTTGCGCTTTTGTGGCAAAAGTCCGTCAAACATAGAGCCAAGTGTTATGTCAGGCCCACCAACTGCAAGCATTGGTTTTGCCTCTTCTTTGACAACAACTTCAACTTGCTCATCTTCAAGCTTGCCCTCTTTCAATGCATTTTGAACATCAGTTTTGTCAACCTGTTTGTTTTGCGCCCGTCTTGCATCGCAAATGGCATCGACAAGTTTTTCTTCAACGATTGGTCGAACCTTTGATTCAATTTCGTGAACTTGCTCGTCTTTGACAAGCCTTACCGCAACTTCAACAAGGTCGCGAATCATGCTTTCAACATCACGGCCAACATAGCCCACTTCGGTATATTTTGTTGCCTCAATTTTGATAAAAGGCGCATTCACAAGCTTTGCAAGTCTTCTTGCAATTTCTGTTTTGCCAACACCTGTTGGGCCTTTCATGATAATGTTTTTTGGAGTGATTTCCTCTCTCATTTCTTTTGGCAACTTGCTTCTTCTATATCTGTTTCGCAAGGCAATGGCAACCGCGCGTTTGGCTTTTGCCTGTCCAACAATATATTTGTCAAGTTCTTCAACAACTTCTCTTGGAGTCAAGTTCATTTTACACCTCCTCAACTGTGATATGGTCGTTTGTATAAACGCAGATTTGTCCTGCAATTTGAAGCGCTTTTTCAGCAATCTCTTTGGCTGAAAGAGTTGTGTTTTGCATAAGCGCTTTTGCAGCAGCAAGCGCATAATTGCCACCCGAGCCAATTGCGCAGACATTGTCGTCAGGTTCAATAACCTCGCCTGTTCCGCTTAGAATAAGCAATGTCTCTTTGTTTGCCACAATCATCATGGCATTAAGTTGACGACTTGCCTTGTCTTCGCGCCAAGTTCCAGCAAGCTCAACAGCAGAGCGCATCAGATTGCCAGAAAATTTGTTGAGCATATTTTCAAATCGCTCGCAAAGCGAAAATGCATCAGACACACTTCCAGCAAAGCCAACAACAACCTCGTCATTATAAATTCGCTTAACTTTGTGCGCATTTGATTTGAAGATAACGCTTTCAGACAATGTGACTTGTCCATCTCCAGCAATGGCAATTTTTCCATCGCGTTTAACTCCACAAATGGTAGTTCCTCTAAACATGCTTTCCATTTTTCAATTCCTCCTTATATCTTTCAAGCATCATTTTAGACCGAGCCTCAAGAAAAGCTTCCTTTTCATGAGCGGTTTTTCCTTTATTTGTCTCTATTATATCATAGTCTGCAAAAATTGGTTCAAATTTTGAGCAATTAAAATTGTTGGATTTGATAATTTTTTGCATCATGTGGCCAAGACATGTGTTTGACGGCAATTTTACAAAGGCTTTTTCGTTTAAAAAGCTGAAAACATTGTTTGCTGTGTAAAGCCCACTTGCAATGCTTTCTGTTTTTCCATAAACGCCAGCGATGTTTCCAGCAAAGAACAGGTTGTCAAACCTGATGCTCTGGCAAAACTCATTTATCATATATGGCGCGTTGATATAGCAATCTTCCTTTGCCTCGCCTTTTTGCACCAAAATGCAATTTTGAAGCCCCTTTATTGAATGCAAAATTTCCAGTTGCCCTTCAACTGAAAGTGAAGAGCCAAAACCATCTATCTGAAAATATTGACCAATCTTTTCAAGCTTCAAAACTGCATAAGGCTTCTGACAATCTTCAAGATAGATTGGAAGCATTGCCTCTTTTTTAAGCATGTCCTTTTCTTTTAAAACATAATATTCAATCGTGTTTTGAAGAGGCTTTTTCTGTTGAAACAAAATCTCTTCATTAAGTTTGGTAACTATTTTGTTGATAAGTGCAATATACTGGTCATAGTCAAAAGGCAAAAACAGAAAGTCACCTTTTTTGATAAACACGCTTTCGTCAATATTTTTTATAAGTGGATAAAGCGGAAAACAATCAAAACACCTTCGAGTGCCAAAGATGTCGACAAGATAAGAAAAAAGAGCATTGTTTGTTTTTGGTCCTGTTGCGATAACATTGACCTCTTCAAAGTTAAGCTCATTTATGCTCATCTCAAAAAATTGGATGTTTGGATGCGCTTTAACCTTTTCTCTCGCCCTTTCAAGAAGTTTTTGGCTGTCCAAAATCTCGCCATTTTCTCTTGCCTCAGCTTCAATTTTCATAAGCGAGCTTCCCAAAATAGCAAGTTCATGCCTTAAAAGCGACTTTGCAAAAGCTTTTTTGCCTGCAAAGTCAACTGGCGAGTTACCCCAGTTTGGTTTTCTTGTGTCGCGGTCGTCAAAAACATGGACCTTGACGCCCATGCCAGCCAAAGACAAGGCGCATTCGCACCCAGCAAATCCACAGCCTATAACATTAACATAATTATGTCTATACTTCATCGCCTTCCTTATAGTCACAATCGCGATTGCTACATTTTATCGTTTTGCCTTTTTTGATAAGTGGGCTTTGACATTTTGGACATTTATCGCCAGTCGTGATGTCCCAGCTCATAAACTTGCAATCTGGATAGCGAGAGCATGAGAAGAAAAGTTTGCCTTTTTTGCTTTTGCGCTCCACCATGTCAGCACCACATTCTGGGCATTTGCCAACTTTTTTCACTTGATTTTCAAGCGGTTTTGTGTTTCTGCATTTTGGAAAGTTTGAGCAAGCCAAAAATTTGCCAAACTTGCCTTCACGAATAAGCATTTTGTGTCCACATTTTTCACAGACAATGTCAGTCTCTTGTGGAGGCTCTTTCATCGTCAACGCGGAAGAGTCAGCCTTTGCAAGAAGAGATGAAAAACCATTATAAAAGCTTGACACCACGCTGTGCCAGTCTTCGCCTTTTGAAGCGATGTCGTCAAGGCGCTGTTCCATGTTTGCAGTAAATTTGACATTGATAACGCCACTAAAAAACTTTTCAAGATATGTGGTCACCTTTCTTCCAAGCTCGGTTGGAACAAGATAGCGACCTTCTTTTTGCGTATATTTGCGCGAGGTGAGAACTGTGATTGTTGCAGCATAAGTTGCAGGTCTGCCAATCCCCTTTTCTTCCATCGCTTTGACAAGTGTTGCCTCGGTATATCGAGTTGGAGGCTTTGTAAACTTCTGCTCAGTCTTGATTTCTTTGCAAGGAAGCATTTCTCCTTCCTCAAGTTTTGGAAGTTTGCCTTCAAAACCTTCTTTTTTGTCCTCTTCAACAAATTCTTTATAAACACTGGTGTAACCAGGAAATTCCATTGTTCTACCATTCACTTTAAAGCCATAGCCTTCGCATTCAAAGTTGACAGCAACATTTGAGTATTCAGCTTCAGCCATTTGACTTGCCAGGAAACGCTCGTAGATAAGTTTGTAAAGCTTATAGTTGTCACTCGACAATGTTTCTTTAACCATTTCAGGAGTGATGTCCATTGTGATAGGTCTTATTGCCTCGTGCGCGTCTTGTGCGTTTTCTTTGGTGTGATAAACATTTGGTTTGCTTGGCAAAAAATCTTTGCCAAACTTGTTTTCAATAAACTTAAGACAAGCCTGTTGAGCGTCGACAGACACACGAACAGAGTCTGTTCTTATGTAAGTGATAAGCGCAATTTTGCCTTCACCTTTCACTTCAACACCTTCATAAAGCTGTTGAGCAGAAGATGTGGTTCGAGCAAGACTCATGCCAAGCTTGTTGAGCGCGTCTTGTTGCATGGTCGAGGTTGTAAAAGGCGCTGGCGCATGTGACTTGGTCTTTGATTTTTTGATGGCTTTAACTTCAAAGTCTTTTCCTTTAACCGCCGTCAAAAGAGCGTCAATCTCTTCTTTATTTTTTGGAACAAACTTTTTGCCATTTAGCGATGCGAGTGATGCTTTGATAATATTTTGTCCTTTTTCAAGCATAGCCTGCGCTGTCCAATATTCTTCTGGCACAAAGGCTTCAATTTCGCGTTCTCTGTCAACCACAAGCTTAAGCGCAACCGATTGCACTCTTCCGGCGCTAAGCTTTGGCGCAATCTTTTTGCACAAAACTGGCGAAAGCTTATAGCCGACAATGCGGTCAAGCACTCGCCTTGCCTGCTGTGCATCAACAAGATTTAGATTGATTTGCCTTGGCTTTTCAAGTGCACTTGTAACTGCTTTTTTAGAGATTTCGTTAAATTCAATTCTGCATTTTTGCTCAGGTTTAAAACCTAAAATGTTTGCAACATGCCAAGAAATTGCCTCACCTTCTCGGTCAGGGTCGGTTGCGATAAGCACTTCGTCTGCTGATTGCGCCTTCTTTTTCATGTCGTCAATAAGCTGTTTTTTGTCTGGCACAATTTCATAGCGAGGCTCAAAGTTGTTTTTTATGTCAATGGCAAAGCTTTTTGCAGGCAAGTCGCGAATATGACCTTTGGTTGCAAAAACTTCATAGCCATTTCCAAGATATTTTTTTAGTGACTCTCTTTTAAAAGGAGATTCGATTATGACAAGTTTCAATTTTTCCTCCAATCAGCTCAGGCAGAAAACTCCACCTGGCATTCTTGATATTATTCCACGAATTTCAAGCATTGTCAAACAACTGTTTAAGTCGTTTATTGAAAGATTGCAATTTTTTTCAAGTTCTTCAAGCGATTTTGCGCCATTTTCAAGCTGAGAATAGATTGCTTGCTCTTCAATTGAAAGCTGTAAAACCTTTTTTGGCTCTTTGCTGACAGATTGCTCAATATGAAGAGCATTTAAGATGTCTTTGGCATCTCTCACGCCCATTCCTTGACCTGTGCAAATGATTTCATTTGGAAGCGAGCTTTTGTCGCTGTCGATGTTGCCAGGCACGGCAAACATTTCTTTGCCATAGTCAAGCGCGTAATCTCTGGTGTAAAGCGTTCCGCTTTTAATGCCAGCCTCGGTGATAAGCACACCATCACTCAAGCCTGCAATAATGCGGTTTCTTGCAGGAAAAGAATATCGCGTGGCTTTGGCAGATGGAGAATATTCAGTGATCAAAAGCCCTTTTCTCGCAATTTCTCTTGCAAGGTCGGCGTGGTCTGAAGGATAGATGTTGTTTAGACCAGAGCCAAGCACCGCAATGGTTTTTCCATTTTCTTTAAGCGCCTGTCTGTGCGCAATCGAGTCAATGCCATAGGCAAGACCGCTGATTATCACTGCGCCAGCACGAGCAAGCTCTTTTGAAAATTTTTCAGTCACCATGCGACCATAATTTGACGGCAGGCGCGTTCCAACAATTGCAACGCTTTTTTGATTTGCAATGCTGATGTCGCCTTTATAGAACAAAAAGAACGGACAATCTTCAAGCCCAAGCAACTTTTTTGGAAAGCTCTCGTCATATTTGCAAGTAAGATTTATTTCTAAAGCCTGCAAATTTTCAAGATAAACTTTTGCATAGCGCTCTTCAGCCAGCGACAAAATTTTGTTTGCCATTGCAGGCGTCAAGATTTTGTCAAGCTTAAGTTTGCCAAGCGCCGAGAAAGTGAAGCGTCCATCAAGACAATGTAAAATCTCCTCCACTTTGTTTGGAGCCAAATCAAATTGCGAAAGAAAGTAAATTAAAAGTTGTTTTTCATTCATACCTTTTAAGTATAGCATATTTTTTTCCATTGTCCAAATCTTCAAACAACTTTTTTTGACAAGCTGAAAATTTTTAAAATTTATTGAAATTTCATATTTTTCATTAAAAAAATGCAAATAAAGCGTGTTTTTATGTGAAAAATTTCATTTTTTTGATTTTTTGCAAAATAAAAACAGCCATAAATGACTGTTTTAAAAATATTTTCGATCAAGCGAGCGATAGCTTATTGCCTCTGCAATGTGCTTTGCTTCAATTTGTTCTTTGCCGTCAAGGTCAGCAATTGTGCGAGCAACTCGAAGCAGTCTGTCATGCGCTCTTGCAGAAAGCTTAAGCCTTTCAAACGCATTTTTCAAAAGCTCTTCACCGACGCTATCCAGCTGGCAATATTTTTTGGTTTGCGAGGCTGACATTTTTGCGTTTGAATAGTTTTTGTCATTTTTAAATCTTTCAAGCTGAACCTCTCTTGCCTTGTCCACACGCTTCTTTATCTCTGATGAGCACTCCTCTTCTTGCTGACTTTTGAGTTGGTCATAGGTCACATTGTCAACTTCAATATGAATGTCTATTCTGTCCATAATCGGCCCTGAAAGTTTGGAAAGATATTTGTTTATCTGCGAAGCTGAACATTTGCACTCACGATCTTTTGAGCCATAATTTCCACATGGACAAGGGTTCATTGAAGCAATGAGCATAAAGTTTGCAGGATATGTAACTGTTGCATTTGAGCGCGCAACTGTGATAACACCATCTTCAAGTGGTTGTCTGAGCGTTTCAATGGTCTGCCTTGTGTATTCAGGAAATTCATCGAGAAAAAGCACTCCGTTGTGTGCGAGCGAAATTTCGCCAGGCTTGCTGTTGCTTCCGCCTCCAGTAAGACTGACTGTGCTGGCTGTATGGTGCGGACTTCTAAATGGTCTTGTGCAAACAATGCCTTTTTTAAGGTCAAGTTCACCTGCAATTGAATGAATTTTTGTCACTTCAAGCGCTTCTTCAAATGTAAGGTCTGGCAAAATGCTTGGAAAACACTTTGCAAGCATGCTTTTTCCACTGCCAGGAGGTCCAATCATCAAAAGATTATGTCCGCCAGCTGCAGCAATTTCAAGCGCGCGCTTTGCCTGCTTTTGACCTTTCACATGAGAAAAATCAAGCGGATAGCTTTGTTTTGACGAAATTTCTTCAAATTTACAAGGCTTGACAGGTTCAATCACAACCTCACCTTTCAAAAATTTGAGTGTCTCTGAAAGACTGCTCACGCCATAAACCTCTATTCCAGTGATAAAACTTGCTTCGACAGCATTTTCTTTTGGAATGATAAATTTGCGATAGCCAAGCGCTCTTGCCGAGATAAGAAGAGGCAAAACGCCTTTGATTTTTTTGACAGAACCATCAAAAGAAAGCTCACCAAGATAGGCATATTCACGCTCATTTTTGATTTCATATTCAGCATTGCACGACAAAATTCCAACCGCAATGCCAAGGTCATAAAGCGCGCCTTCCTTTTTCATGTCGGCAGGTGCCAAATTGACAGTTATTCTTTTGCTTGGATATTCAAGCCCGCTGTTTTTAATGCCAGAGCGAACCCTTTCCTTTGCCTCTTTGATTGCAGTGTCGGCAAGTCCAACAATTTCAAAATGCGGAAGACCATTTGAAACATCAGTTTCGATGTCAATTTTATATCCTTCAACGCCTTTAAGCCCAAAGCTTACAACTTTAGCCAGCATTTTTCTTTCCCCTTTTAAATTCTTTCAGCTTTCTTTTGTTCTCTTCTTTAACTCGAAATGACTCGCAAGCTTTGGAAATTGATTTTTGAACAACAAATTCGTCTTTGCAGTTTTTTAAAAATTCAAAAGTTTGGTCAAAGCTGATTGCAAACGCATCCGCCATTGCCCAAGCTTTAGCCATTTTGACATAGTAATTTTCATCCTCTACGCTCAAAATTTGCTCAAGCGTTTCTGTCAAATTTGTTTTTAGCCTGTTGTTTTTAAGCCAAACAATGCCCACTCTTTTATAAAACGGCTTGTCACTTTTTAAAAGTTTGACAAAAAAGTCAGCTCTCATTGCATTTTTGATTCTTGACACAACCATGTCACAAGTTGCCCAGTTGTCAATAAATGGAAGAAGAGCGGTCAGCTCTTTTTCTTTGTCAACATCCTTCTTTTTGGCAATCAAAAAACCTTTGAGCAAAATGTCTTCATGACAATTTAGTGGAAGAGCGCTCAAGTCGACCTCTTCCTTGCCAAGCTCTTTTGCAAATCTTTCAAGCTCGCTTGTCCTCACGCCTTTTATCTCATAAGCAGTTTGAACCAAACCTCTGTCAAACTCAGCCTTCTTTTTATCTGCATGCTCGCTATAAAAATCTTGATACTTTTTTGCTATATTCATGCAGATATATTATCACAATCTTGCCATTTTACCAAATAAAAAGAACTTTTGACAGAAATTTGTCATAAAAACAACGACCTGTTTTAAAAACAAAAAATGTTTATAAAAAAATCAAAATATGATTTTAAGGCAAAAACTGTAATAAAAAAATCACAACTAAGGTCAAATCATTTTGAAACTAGCAGAATAAACAAGAAAAAAGGAGTTCTACTTTTAAAGTAAAACTCTTTTTTAT
>CALVMU010000025.1 GCA_944348085.1 uncultured Clostridia bacterium | reverse complement strand
ACCTGGGTGAGACACGGGTTCCCTGAAAATGCTTGCATTTTTAGGGTGAGGGCTTCCACCGCTCGCACCAAAGAAAAAACTGCGTGTATGATGCAGTTTTTTTTTATTTATAACGAAATGCACCTATTTTACTAATAAGAAGAAAAGGTTTGATTTTTTATATATCAATATGGTAAAATGTTTTTATAAAACATAAGGAGGGGGGGTATGAAAAAATATTATGAGGCTTATGAAGATCGGTATAAAAAAGTTCATCAAGAGACAGGACTTGCTTGGGCAGGCGAAAAACCTAGTCAAACAATATTAGATTTGCTGGAGAAATATCATGCCGATGAAAATTCGTCCATACTGGAAGTTGGGTGTGGAGAAGGACAAAACGCCTTCAATTTGCTTGCTCACAATTACAATAATTTGGAAGCTTTTGATGTTTCAAAAGAAGCGATAAGCTGGTGCAAAATAAATGCCAAAAAATTGGGCTTAAGCGAAAACCATTTTTTTGTGGCGGATGCTTTAAAAGATAAACTAAACAAAAAATATGATTTTATATATTCTGTTGCTGTTTTGCACATGCTTGTGGAAGACGAAGACAGAAACAAATTTTTAAGATTTTTCCACGAGCATTTAAACGATAATGGCAAGGGTTTTATCATCATTATGGGTGACGGAAAAGAGACTAGAAAAACCGATCCTACAAAAGCATTTGAGCTGGCAGACCGACCATTTGGCGACTCAACTGTTCAAGTTGCGACAACATCCTGTCGTATGGTCACTTGGGAACAGTTTTTGGCAGAACTTGAAAAAGCTGGCTTGAAAGTTTTAGGCAAATATTTGGACTATACCATCTCTGGATTTAATGTTTCAATGGTCGCAGAAGTGGAGAGGGCATTTTAAGTTTTTGGCTTGTTGTTTTTAACAATTTTATTAACGCCTAATAAAAAATTATATTTTCGCCTTGAAATATAGGCGATTTTTTATTTTTATATTCCTAATGTTTTTGATTTTCTTGCCATGGAGAAAAATTTGTGATATAATTCTTTTTTGTAAGGAGATATATATGAGAATTGCAGACATAAGAGAAGGACAAGTTGAAATCCAAGGATGGATTGAAAATTTAAGAGATAAGAAAAATATGCAATTTGTTGTTATTCGCGACCTCTCTGGCAAAATTCAAGTCACGGTTGTCAAAAGCGAAAAGCCTGAGGTGAGCGAAGTGTTTTCTCATGCCACACTTGAAAGCACAGTCAAAGTTATTGGACAAGCAGTCAAAAATGAATATGTAAAACTTGGTGGAATTGAAATTATTCCTGATAGCGTGGAGATAACTTCAAGAGCAGAGGCGCTTCCTATTGGGCCAGAGAGCTTTATAGATCAACGACTTGACTATCGCTGGATTGACCTTCGTCAACCAAAAAATCAATTGATTTTTCAAGTGCAAACAGTGATGGCTTCAGCGCTTCGTGAGTTTTTGGAAGAGCGTCATTTTATTGAAATCCACACTCCAAAACTTATTCCAACCGCAAGTGAAAGTGGCTCTGAGGTTTTTGAAGTGAAATATTTTGACCGCAAAGCATATTTGGCACAAAGCCCACAATTTTATAAACAGATGGCAATGGCTTCAGGCTTTGAACGCATTTTTGAGTGCGGGCCTGTTTTTAGAGCAGAAAAATCACACACCAAAAAACATGCAACCGAGTTTACTGGATTTGACCTTGAGTTTTCTTTCATAAATTCATTTGAAGATGTTATGAAACTTGAAGAGGAAATGCTTGCACACATGCTTAAACGCATAAAAGAGCGCTATGGTGAGCAAATCAAAGAAACATTTGGCATTGATGTTATTGTTCCAACCTTGCCTTTTCCAAGAATGAAGCTTGCTGATGTTTACAGCCAGCTTGAAAAGAGATATGGCTTTAAAGTTGACGACAGCGAAAAGGGCGACTTGACAACGGAGGCTGAAAGGCTATGCGAGAATTTGGCAAAAGAGATGTTTGGTCATGAATTTTTGTTCATAACAGACTATAGCGCTGAAAAGAGGGCGTTCTATCATATGCGCAAAGATGGCATTCCTCAAGGTTATGACCTTATTTGGAAAGGCGTTGAAATCACAACAGGCGCGCAAAGAGAACACCGCTATGAAATTTTAAAAGCGCAAGCAAAAGAAAAGGGGCTTGACAAAGATGTTGAGTTCTATCTTGAATTTTTCAAATATGGCGTGCCACCACATGGCGGATTTGGACTTGGACTTGACCGCATGATTATGGTTCTTTTAGGTGTTCCAACAATCAAAGAAGCAGAGTTTATCTTTAGAGGACCAGACAGGCTCAATCCATAGAAAATTGAATAAGCTTGAAAAATTTATAAGGGGAAATAGTTATGAAAAAGGTAGATATAAAATTAATTCATCAAGACAAAGAAAAATTTGGAGGACAAGAAGTTGTGGTTGCAGGCTGGGTTAAAAGCAGTCGAAGCAATGGAACTTTTGGTTTTATTGATCTTAATGACGGCACTTCTTTTAAAGGCCTTCAGATTGTGTTTACAAAAGACAAACTTGCAAACTTTGATGTGGTTGAAAAGTTGAATACAGGCTCTGCAATAATGTGCAAAGGCGAAATTGTTTTGACTCCTGAAAACAAACAGCCATTTGAGATGCAAGCGCAAGAGATAACTGTTATCTCAGCAACTGACAGCGAATATCCTCTTCAAAAGAAAAAGCATTCGCTTGAATTTTTGCGTGAAATTGCTTATCTTAGACCAAGAACAAACCTTTTCAATGCGGTATTTAGAGTGAGAAGTGAGCTTTCTTTCCTTCTGCATGAATTTTTTAACAAGAACGGCTTTGTCTATGTTCATACTCCAATTATCACTTCTTCCGACTGCGAAGGTGGAAGCGAACTTTTCAGAGTTACAACTCAAGATATTTATGACGAGAAAAAACAGTTTGATCCTAAAGATGAACTTTTTGGAAAGAAAACCTTTTTGACTCCAACAGGACAGCTTGAAGGTGAGGCATGTGCTGCAGCTTTTGGAAAAATTTACACTTTTGGGCCAACTTTCAGAGCTGAAAACAGCAACACCACAAGACATCTCAATGAGTTTTGGCATTTAGAGCCAGAAGTTTCTTTCATGGATTTGAATGGGCTTATGGACCTTGAAGAAGAAATGATGAAATACATTATAGCTGGAATTATGAAAAAATGTCCTGATGAAATGGCTTTCTTCAACAACTTTGTTGATAAAGGTTTGATTGATAGGCTTAACAATGTTGTTCATAGCGAGTTTGGTCATATAACTTATACAGACGCTATAGAAATCTTGAAAAAGAACAATGACAAATTTGCGTTTAAAGTGGAGTGGGGTTGTGACATTCAAACTGAACATGAGAGATATTTGAGCGAAGAAGTTTTCAAAAAACCTGTGTTTGTCACTGACTATCCAAAGGAAATTAAAGCCTTCTATATGAAAATAAATGAAGATGGCAAGACTGTAAGAGGTTGCGACCTTCTGTTCCCAGGCATTGGAGAGGTTACTGGTGGCAGTGAAAGAGAAACTGATTACAACAAACTTAAAGCTATTATGGATGAAAAGGGCTTGAAAGAAGAAGATTATTGGTGGTATATGAATCTTCGTAAGTTTGGCTCGGTTGAACATAGTGGATTTGGACTTGGCTTTGAAAGAATTTTGATGTATGTGACTGGTGTGTCAAATATTCGTGATGTGATTTTATTCCCAAGAACGCCAAATAACTGTGAATATTGATTTTTGTTTTAGTGCGGACAGAGCCTCGCTCGCGCAGGCGGGGCGAGCGAAAAGGACCCCTTGATTAAAAGTCAAGGGGTCTTAAAAGCAAAACTGGCGTTTTGCTTTTGCTCTGTCCGGCCTATAAAACATAGTTTACAACAAAATCAAGCAGAGGTGGCCGAGTGGTTTAAGGCGCACGCTTGGAAAGCGTGTGAGGTCACAAGCCTCCGCAGGTTCGAATCCTGTCCTCTGCGCCATATTTAGTATGTTGTATGCGCATAATAGACACAATATATTTGAAATAAAAAAGATGCGTCAATTTGGCGCATCTTTTTTAAATTATTCATCGTCTGATTCGTAATGTGAACCTTCATGTTGTGTTGCAGGAAATCTTTGACCTTTTTCAAGGTAAGTGCTTCCGCCACATCTTCCGTTTGAGTCATAGCAAGAATAGTTGCCTGACTTTGGTGCTTGTTCACCAGGTCTAAATTTTTTCATTTTTTACCTCCCGCATTTAGCATGTGCAGAAAAAGAGCTTTTATTCTAAGCAAAAAAAATAAAAAAATAAAATTTGCTATTGACTTTATTTAAATAATAATTTATAATATAGATATAATAAATTTAGGAGGAAAATATGGCAAGCACAAAAGAAGAAAAAGTTACAAGCGTTTCAGCAAAAGAGGTTGCAACCAACATTTTGGAAGTTATGATGAAGCAAGGAGAGTTTACACAAGCTTGTTCAAAGGAGGGACTTTCTAAGCAAGAAAAAAAAGAATGGGAGCAGGTAGGAAAATTATTCAGAAAGGCTGTAAAGGTGAAAAATGAGCTGAATGATTTTGGCTTATACAACGACATGGTTGATTATTTGACCAATCTTGTTGATATCCATTTAGGCAAATTTGTTGCTAGACCTTTAAGCGAAAGTGAATTAAAACAACTTGAATATTTGTTTAAAGAATATAAGAAAGTTAAAGATGAAGGCAGCAATAGCATTGTTGCATCTGTTGGGCGTCATGGTATTAGTGTTTCTTTCCGTCCAGAAGAAAAATAATTAATTTCTTAACGAAATTTGAGAGAGGATTTTGATTGAATGCAAAATTCTCTCTTTTTTGTTTTGCTAAATTTTTGATTTATAGTATAATATTTTAAAGGGGTTTATTATGAATGATTGCATTTTTTGTAAGATTGTGAAAGGCGAAATGCCAAGTTATAAAATTTATGAGGATGATTTTGTCTATGCTTTTTTGGACATCTCAAATGATGCGAATGGTCACACACTGGTTATTCCAAAGAAGCATTACGAAAATGTTTTAGATTGTGAAGAGGAAACTCTTAAGCATGTGATGAGCGCTGTGCAGAAAATTTCAAAACACTATGTGGATGATTGTGGCGCTAGTGGTGTGAATATTTTAAACGCGAGTGGAAAGGATGCTGAGCAATCAGTTTTTCATCTTCATTTTCATATTTTGCCAAGATTTGAAGACGATGGACTGAAGGTTTTTCCAAACCTTAGCAAAAATAAAGAAAGCCTTGCTGATTTGCAAGCAAAACTTAAAATGAATTGAGGTCGATGTGAAAGATATTGTTTTATATACAGATGGTGCTTGCTCAGGCAATCCTGGCAAAGGTGGTTGGGCGGCAATTTTGCAATATGCCGGGCATGAAAAAGTTTTGTCTGGTGGAGAACTTGAGACAACAAACAATCGTATGGAGCTTATGGCGGTTATAAAGGGTTTGGAGGCTTTGAAAGAAGCTTGTCATGTTGAAATTTTCAGTGATTCAGCGTATGTCGTCAATGCTTTTTTGCAGGGCTGGATTGATTCTTGGACTGCAAATAATTGGAAAACTTCTTCAAAAAAGGCTGTTTTGAATGTTGACCTTTGGCAAAGGTTGTTGAAGCTTTTGGAAAAACACGAGGTGAGTTGGAATAAGGTTAAAGGACATGCAGATAACGAACTTAATAATAGGTGTGACAAACTCGCTAGGGGCGAGATTGAAAAACTTTCAAAATAATTTTTGTAATGTCTTTTAAGTAGTTTAAACTTTGATGTTTAAGCTTGTGTGGTAAGTTTGATTTGGGTTGTAAGGCAAGGGGCGAGGCGATGTCCGCTTGCGAAAGCCAAGCGGACAAAAAAAGACGCGGTCATAAAATGACGCGCGTCTTTTTGAAATTTAAACTCTGTTTAAATTTTCGCCTCGCCTAGTCAACATTGATAAGCTTTACATAAATCATTTCATAAATTGAAGGCGCGTTTGTTTTCCATTTGTGGATTGCTTCATTTGCAGCTTGCCTTGAAGGTGCTTTAATGCGAAGTTCAAACATTGGCGTTGTGATAAGTGGTTCATAGATTTTAAGCACAACATTATAAGAGCCATCTTCGTTTTTTGTGTAAGTTGCGGTGTATTCTTGTGCCGATTTGACATTCAGTCTGTTTGCTTGAAGATAGTTTGAAATTTCTTCGCGCAGTGCAAGAGGAATTCTGCGATAAAGATGAGAAAGACACTCTCTGCCTTCATAAGTCAAAGCAAAAAGCTTTTTATCTTCAACATCACTGCTAAGCTTATACAAAAGCTTGCTGTCAACCATGTCATGAATGATAGCTTTGCAGTCCATGTAGTTTTGAATCCAGTTGTTTTTTACAGAACAAATATCCAAAATAGAGTCTTCGGTCAAAGGGATTTCCATTTTGTCGATAACAAAAAGCATGGTGAGCTTGTCTAAAATGATTTGTTCTTTATCTGAAAGTATTTTGTCCATGCAGATATAATAGCATTTTTTTTGAATTAAATCAATTTTTTTTGTAGATGTTATAATATTAGTTTGAAATTTTTAAGGTTTGTGCTAAAATAAAAAAGTAAAAAGTTGCTTTGTTTTGATGAAAGAGCGACAAGAGAGGTGAATTATGCCAAATCAAGAAGTTGAAAATGTATTGAATGCTTGTGATGAGCTTCTTTCTTGCAAATTTCTCGTTGCAGAATACAAAATCACGAAAGTTCTTAAAGCTATTGCATCTTCAAGCGATGTATGTTCTTTGATAAGCGAGTGTTTAGAGTCATATAATCGTGACAGAGAGTTTGCGCGCACTTTTATTCAGGATGGACATGGCCAGTTTGCTTGCATCATGCCGACTGAAGAGTTTAAAATTGTGGCTCTAGTTTTTTGTACGCTTGCTGACATTGACAATAAAAAAATTGATTTCACTGACTTTGTGAAGGCATATTTTGGCAAAGAAGAAAATGCTTTTGAAGCTTTCTTGGGCACTATGATTGTTCCATTTAGAGATTTGATTGCTGAGGCGTTTGGCTTCTCTAAATTGACAGAAGAGTCAATAGAGGTTGAATATCAAGGAAAGAGCGAAGACTTTGAAGATGAAGAATATGAAGAAGACGAAGAAGATCAAGACAAGTTTGAGGTGGCAGTAAAAATTGCCGTTCAAATTTTGAGTGAAATTGAAGAGTGTAGGGTGTCAAGACAGGTTGAGGATGTATACAACATTGCATCTTCAATTGTGAAAACTGCTTCGCTTAGAGATGAAACTGTGTTGAAAGCGTTGACTGCTTCATTAAAATATGCAGGCAAGGGCATAAAACAAATCAAGTTTTTGGTGAAAGAACTTTCTGACCTTGTGTTTGATTAATTTGACTTATTCCTCTATAATCAATTTAAAATCATCAGGGTAAGGCGCTGAAAATGACAGCGTCTTTTTTAAATAAGGGTGATAAAAAGAAACTTCCTTGCAGATAAGCGCCGTATGGTCAATTTTTGGCGATTTTGAGCCATAAAGCTCGTCGCCTAAAAGAGGGTGACCAATAGATGAGAGGTGAACACGAATTTGATGTGTTCTGCCATGAACAAGAATAAGCTCGATAAGCGAAAAGTTGTTGTTTAGCTGTTTAAGTGGTCTGATGTATGTCGTAGCTTTTTGTCCATCAGGAGAGATAACTCGTTTTCTATTGTTGATGCCGTTTTCTTGAGTTGTGAGAATTGGCTGGTCGACAACCATATCTTTGTCAATTATGCCCTCACATATTGCATGATATTTCTTTTCAAATGACGAAAGCTCTTTGAGTGCAAGGGCTGATTTTGCAACTAGCACAAGTCCAGAAGTGTCTTTGTCAAGCCTGTTGACAACTCTGAGAGTGAAGTTTGGGTCTTTTTGTGACATATAATAGCAAATGGCTCCAGCCAAATTGTTTGTATAATGCGATTTGTTTGGCATGGTAGAAAGTCCGCTTGGTTTATTAATTAGTAGGTAGTATGCGTCTTCAAACACAATATCTAGTGGTAGTATGCATTGCATAATAGTGGTTTTTCTGTTTGGATTGCTGATAACTGATAAAACATCGCTCTTTTTTAAAGCAGATGCTGTGTTTGCGACATTCTTGTTTATAAGAATAAAGCCTGCTTGTTTTCTTAAGTTTGTTATAAAGTTTTCTGAAAAACCATTTTCTTTCAAGAAAAAATACACTGACTTATAATCTTTGTCAATTTTAAAGTTTTGATAGGTTTGACTTATTTTATCTGCGGATTTTTTGTTTTCGTCCATATATGCATTTTAGCAGTTTTTTCAAATAAAAGCAAGTTTAACAGAATAAACTTTGAACATTAAAGAATGTCTGAATTGTTTTAAGATGATTTGTGTCCAATTTTTCAGGGTTTTTCGCGATTTTTGCCTTTTTTAGTTGACAATAATTTTCAAAAAAGTATAATAAATAAAGTAAAGACGATGATGAAAGACCAGTAACAAGTATTTTGTTTTTTCAGAGAGCCTGTTCTTTGGCTGAAAAACAGGTAAAACAAACCTTGCGAATTCACTTTCTAGTTGCAGGCGTGAAGGCTTTTTGCAAAACGCATCAAGTTGAGTAGTGTCTGTCGCATAAGCGCGCGTAAGGGCTTGAATTGAGTGTGACAATAAGTCACAGAAGTTAGGTGGTACCACGAAGAGAGTTCTCTTTCGTCCTAATATGGCGAGAGGGATTTTTTGTTTTATGGGCTTTTACTGATTTTCATTATTTTTATTGCTTTGATTTTTCAAAAAAGCTATAAAAAATCTTTAATAGCAAGCTTATAAAAACGAAAGTTGAATGCGAAAAATCACGCAAAAATCACATAAAAAATTACACACCACACGCAAAAAATCGTTCAAAAAATCACGCAAACAAAATAACTAAAAGGAGAAAGAAATGGAACAAGAGCTTAAAAAAATTAAATTTGAGGCTGGCGAGGCGATTGAGAAAGTTGAAGACAAAAAATCGCTTGCTGAGCTTAAACTTAGCTATCTTGGAAAAAGCGGAAAGTTGACTGCAATCTTGAAGGGTATGAGAGATGTTCCTAGCGAGGACAGACCAAGAATTGGCGCTTTGGTCAATGAGGTTCGCACTTTTGTTGAAGAGGCTTTTTCTGCCAAAGAACAAGAGTTTTTGCAAAAGGAGCTTGAAGAGAAACTTCAAAATGAAAAAGTCGACATCACTCTTCCTTCAAAAGGGACAAAAAGAGGCGCTCTTCATCCAGTGACAAGCATGACTGACAGGCTTGTTGATATTTGCGTTAACCTTGGTTTTTCAGTTGTTGAAGGCCCTGAAATTGAAAGTGATTATTACAATTTTGAAGCGGTTAACACTCCAAAAAGTCACCCAGCAAGAGATATGCAAGACTCTTTCTATTTTACCGACAATGTTCTTCTTAGAACGCAGACCACAGCGGTTCAAGCAAGGGCGATGGAGACAATGAAACCTCCATTTAAAATCATTGTTCCAGGAAAGACTTATCGAAATGACAGTGACGCGACTCACTCACCAATGTTTAATCAGCTTGAAGGGCTTGTTGTTGATGAAAATGTTTCTATGGCAGACCTCAAAAATATGCTTTCAATCATGATGAAAAGGCTTTTTGGTGAAGACACGCGCGTTCGTTTTCGTCCTTCTTACTTTCCTTTTACAGAGCCTAGCATTGAAGTGGATGTAAGTTGTCCGCAGTGTCACGGCAAAGGTTGCAAACTTTGCAAAAGCACAGGTTATTTGGAACTTCTTGGCGCTGGAGTTGTAAATCCAAAGGTGCTTGATTTTAATGGTATAAACAGCAAGAAATACAAAGGATTTGCCTTCGGTATTGGAATAGACCGCGCTTCAATGCTTTTTACAGGAAACACTGATATGAGGTCTTTGTTTAAAAATGATGTGCGTTTCTTGAAACAGTCAAGATAACGACAAAAAAGGAAAAATCAATAAAAGGTGGAAGAATTATGAAAGTGACATATAACTGGCTGAAAGAATATGTAAATATTCCTTTGACAACTGAAGAGCTTGCAGAAAAACTGACAAGAAGCGGTTTTGAAGTGGAAGAAATTTGCTATCAAAATCAGCATTTGCACGATGTTGTGGTTGGCAAAATTTTGAAGATTGAAAAACATCCTCAAGCTGACAGACTTGTTGTTTGCCAAGTTGATATTGGTGACAAGACCACACAAATTATAACAGCGGCAACCAATGTGTTTGAAGGTGCGGTTGTTCCTGTAAGCTTGCCAGGAGCAGACCTTGTCAATGGTGTTAAAATTCAGCCTACAAAAATGCGTGGTGTTGAGTCTAACGGAATGTTCTGCTCTGGTGAAGAGCTTGGAATTGATGAAAACTATTTTGAAGGCGCTGGTGTCAATGGAATCTTGATTTTGCCTAGCGATATGAAGATTGGCGAGCCTATTGAAAAAGCGCTCAGTCTTGATGATGTTGTGCTTGATGTGTATATCACACCAAACAGACCTGACTGCTTGAGCGTTATTGGTCTTGCTCGCGAAATTGGTGCAATCTTGGGCGACAAGCCAAAGAAAGTCAATCTTTCTTATCCAATTGATATCTATTCAAAAGACACTGTGCATGACTATATCGAAGTTGACAATCAAACTGAAAACTGTCCTCGATATTGCATGGGTGCTGTCAAAGATGTTAAAATCGAGCGTTCTCCTTTGTGGATGAGGGCAAGGCTTAACGCGGTTGGAATCAAACCAATCAACACAATTGTTGACATCACAAACTATGTTTTGGTTGAAATGGGGCAACCTTTGCATGCTTTTGACCAAGCGCTTATTGACGGAAAACAAATTAATGTCAGACAGGCAAAAGAGGGTGAGAAGATTGAAGCTCTCAACGGTGTTACTTACAATCTTGACGGAAAAGATATTGTGATTGCTGACAAAGATAAGCCTATGGTTATTGCAGGTATAATTGGCGGAACAAACTCGTGCATCAATGACAACACAAAAACGGTTGTGCTTGAGTCGGCTGTGTTTGACCTTAAATCAGTGCGCTCTTCAAGCCGAAAATATGGCATTCGAACGGACTCTTCTGCGCGTAATGAAAAAGGCATCAACCTTGCAAGTGCAGAGGATGGGCTTTTGAGAGCATTGGCACTTGTAAGCAAACTTAAATGCGGAAAGGTTGTAAGAGGAATAATCGACAAAGCGCGTGGTGAAAACAAAGCGCGTCAGCTTGTTGGCTCTGTAAAGTTTATCAATCAGATTTTGGGAATAGAAATTCCTGCATCTGTGATGTCAAAAATCTTAAATAACCTTGGCATTGAAAACAAAGTCAATGGCGACAGGCTTGAATGCATAATTCCGCCTTATAGACAAGACATTGAAAACAACAACGACCTTGCAGAAGAGATTATCAGACTTTATGGCTATGATGTTTACGATAAAACTGATGGCGTGCTTTTCAAAAATTCGCCAGTGACAGAAAGCGTGCCAAATGTAAGATATAATCTTGAGCGAAAATATAGAAATATGCTTGTGCAAGAAGGCTTTTATGAAATTATGACCTTCACTTTTGGTTCAAATGATTTTGTAAAACGACTTATGCTCAGTGACGAGCGCGCAAATCCTATCAAAATTTCAAATCCGCTCGGTGAAAACTTTGCTTATATGAGAACGACTATGCTCTCTTCAATGCTTCAAACTGCCACATACAACTTGTCGGTTGGCAACAAAGAAATGAGGCTTTTTGAATGCGGAAAGGTTTATCTTTCAAAAGGTGACAACCTTAAAAATCTTGCCAATGAGCCAAACATGCTTGCAATGCTTGTAAGCGAAGACGGCTTTGACTTTTTCAACTTCAAAAATGTGATTGAAAACCTTTTGGGTGCTTATGGAGAGGTTAAACTTGAAAGGTCAAAAGAGCCTTATCTTCATCCAGGCATTTCAGCTGATATTTTTGTGGCTGGGCAAAAGATTGGCCATTTTGGAAAGCTTCATCCATCAGTTATTCGAAGCTATGAGCTTCCTGCAAACTCTTATTATGGTGAGATTTGCACATCTCTTCTCATTTCATTGCCTGAAAAGAAGATTGAACTTAAGCAAGTGTCAAAATTTCCAAATGTTGCAAGAGACCTTGCTGTTGTGGTTGATGAAGAGGTTGAGGCGGGGGCTATGGTCGATGCCATCAAGTCAGCTTGCGGAAATCTGTATTTTGACTGCTCGCTCTTTGATGTATACCGCTCTGATGCTTTAGGAAAAGGCAAAAAGAGCTTGGCATTCAACATCATTTTGTCAGACCTTAACAAAACTTTGACTGATGAAGAGATAGCAAGGGTTATGAACAAGGTTCTGAAAGCTTTAAGTTATAGATTTGGAGCAGTTTTAAGATGATTTATCTTGACAACGCGGCAACAACAAAAATGTTTGAAGGTGCGCTTGGGCAATATAAAAAGTTTGCCTGCGACCTTTTTTATAATCCAAGCGCCTTTTATCGAGAGGGAAGAGCGGTAAGGGCTGAGCTTGACGATGCGCGAAAATCTCTACTTAAAAGGTTGGGTGCAAAAGAGGGAACGGTTATTTTTACAGGTGGTGCGACTGAAAGCAACAACCTTGCAATCATGGGCTCACGACGCAACGGCAAATGGGAATATGTTTTTTCAAATGGTGAGCATCCAAGCGTATATAATGTTGCAAAAGAGCTGGAAAGGCAAGGTGCGGTCGTTCATTTTGTGCCTCTTATGGCTGACGGGCAAATTGACTATCAAAAACTTGAAGAAGTGATAAACGAAAGAACGCGTCTTGTGTCTGTTATGCATGTAAGCAACGAGACTGGTGCGGTCAATGATATTAAATTGGTAAAGAAGATTATATCAAAAAAATCAAAGGCGCTTTTGCATGTTGATGGTGTTCAAGCTTTCAACAAGCTTGTTTTCAACCTTAGCGAGCTTGGCGCTGATTTCTATACCATTTCTGCGCACAAATTTCATGGACCTAAAGGTGTGGGCGCGCTTTATGTTCGTGATTTAAAAACTTTGAAAAGCATTGTCTTTGGTGGCGGACAAGAGGGTGATTTGCGCTCTGGCACTGAAAATGTTGCTGGCATTATGGCGATGAAATGGGCAAACGAAAATATTGATGTCAAGCTTAATTTTGAAAAAGCTGAGAAGCTAGAGAAACGCATGACTGAGATTTTGAAGAAAGATGAAAATTTCAAAATTGTTGAAAGTGCCTCGCCATATATTATGTCGGTTTCTTATCGCGGAGTTAATGGTGAAACGCTTGCTAGAGCTCTTCAAGACCAAGGCGTGCTTGTAAGCACAGGAAGCGCATGCTCAACCAAAAAGGCAGGCAACAGAATTCTTGAAAGCATGGGAATGAGAAAAGAGGATGTTGTTTCAAGCATCAGAATTTCTTTTAATGCCTACATGACTGCTAAAGAGATTGAAGAAGCTGGTGAAAAAATCTTGAAGTGCGCAAAGGCAATTAAAAATCTTGAGCTATAATGGGAGAAACTATGAGAGCAATTTTACTAAGATTTGGTGAGCTATATTTGAAAGGCAACAATCGATACATTTTTGAGTCGATGCTTATCACCAACATCAAAAACAAACTTGAGGGCGAAAGCTATAAATTTGAAAAAACTTTTGGAAGATATGTCATTCGTGACTATTTGCCTGAAAGAGAAGAGGAGATAGTCAGAAAACTCAAATGCGTTTTTGGACTGTACAGCATTTCGCTTGCTCAGGAGGTTGAGGCGACTGTTGAGGCTATAGAAAAATATGTTTCAACCATAAAAATTTCAACTCAAAATTTTAAGGTTGTTGTAAAGCGTGCCGACAAAGCCTTTCCGATTTCTTCTATGGATTTTGCAAAAGATCTTGGCTCAGTTGTGCTTGAAAACAACAAAGGGTGCGAGGTTGAGCTTTACAATCCTCAAACGACAATCAATGTTGATATAAGGCTTAACAAAAAAGCATACATCTTTGACTCAATAGAAAAATGTCAAGGTGGCTTGCCTCTTGGAAGTGCTGGCAAAGGGCTTTTGCTTCTTTCTGGCGGAATTGACAGTCCAGTTGCTGGCTATTTGATTGCCAAGCGAGGACTTAAACTTGAGGCTCTTCATTTTCACAGCTATCCATATACTTCGGAAGAGGCTAAAGACAAAGTTTTGACTCTTGCAAAAAAGCTATGTGATTATGTTGATGAGATAAAACTGCATATCATCTCGTTCACTAAAGTTCAAGAGGCAATCCATGTGAATTGTCGAAGTGAATATATGATAACAATCATGAGGCGCATCATGATGAGGATTGCAGAAAGAATATGTCAGCAAAACGGCCTTGGTACGATTGTGACAGGTGAAAGCTTGGGGCAAGTTGCAAGCCAGACTATGCAAAGCATGACGGTGACGGGCGGTGTTGTAAAAACTCTTCCTATGTTTAGGCCTTTGCTTGCCATGGACAAAGAAGAGATTATGGCAATTGCAAAAGAGATTGGAACTTATGAAACTTCTATCTTGCCTTACGAGGATTGTTGCACGGTCTTCTTGCCAAAAAATCCAGTTATAAAACCAACCCTTGAAAAATGTGAAAAGGAAGAGAGTTTTTTAAATTTGGACAGTTTGATAGAAGAGGCTTTGCAGACGGAAGAGGTTGTGGTTTTAAAACGAGATTAACTAAAAATGATTTACAAAAATTTAAGAGCGATATGTAACCCGTAGGGTTAAAACGGACTAATAATTAAAAAGAGAGTGATGCAAGAGCTTGTTTCCTAAATTGCATAGGGG
>CALVMU010000024.1 GCA_944348085.1 uncultured Clostridia bacterium | reverse complement strand
CAAAAAACAAGACAAGAACTAGAAGATGAAATTTTACATCTTCAACAACTTATTAAAGAGCAAGAAGAACAAGAACGTATAGAAAAAGAACGAGAAGAAAAGCGTAAACAGAAAAAACGACAACAAGCAGAAATGTAAATAAAAACTATACAAAATTAAAAAATGTATGATATAATAAAATTGAGGTGCAATTATGTTGAAAAAATTTACAAAAAAGGCTTTACTTGTTTGTTTTACAAATTGGCAAGTTAATACTGCTTACAAAATATATGCTAATTATCTTAATAAATATGGAATTGAATTAGAAGCTTGTAAAATTGATGAATATGTATTGTGCATTGAAAATTGTAAACCTAATATTGATGTTGATAACTATGACTTTTGTATACAATTAGTCAAAGACCAATATATTTCTACTTTGTTTGAAAAGAAAAGTAAACCTTGTTTTAATGGATATAAAGAAATGACAATGTCTGATGATAAGTTTTTAACTTTTGTTAAACTTGCAGAAAACAACATTCCTCTCCCAAAAACAATTTCAGGTAATACTGATTTTGATGGACTTAAGCTTGATGAATATAAAAGAAGTGAAGAATTTAGAAATAAGGTTGAAAAATATTTGAATTATCCTTTCGTAGCAAAACCAACATTTGGTTATGGAGGCAAAGGTGTTTCTATAATTAAATGCAGAAAAGATTTTGATAAACTTTTGGATGATGCAGGACAAGAACCTTATTTGTTTCAAGAATTCATACCAGATAATCCCGGCACTGATATTCGTGTAATGGTAGTAGGTGGAAAAGCAATATTTTCCATCATGAGAAAAAATCCAAATAGTTTTATAAGCAATGTTTCTAGTGGAGGAATAGCTGTAAAACATGAAGCCAGTAAAGAACAAAAACAAATTGCTGAAAAAGTAGCCCAAATTTTAGGATTAGCTCATTGTGGAGTTGATTTCTTTAATACAGAAGATGGAAGATCATTGGTTTGCGAAGTGAATGCAAATGCTGGTGGTATTGAAATAAATGAGCAATTAACAGGCATAAATCAAGCGGGAAAATTTGTTGATTATATTGTTAAGCAAGTTTATCATAAATAGATACAAAAGTGATACCTAAAGAATTAAACCCATTTTAAATAACTTTTATTACAAAGATGTCGCCCCATTAGAGAGTAAAGTGGAGCAAAGAAAATCTTACTTGTATACAGTGCGTTTCAATAGCATAACAAGTTAAACATTATTCTAGTGATGAGCTTTATAAAGGCAATGAAAAATCTTGCAAAAAACACTTTATAATAAGATATAATATTACACAATAATAAACGGCATTTTGCAAAAATTTGCAACAAATTCGTGACAAATTCGTAGACATTGCCAATTTTTTAATGTTTTTAATAAAAAAATAAACAATATTAATTCATAAAAATCGAACCCATAAGTTAAGATTTTAGTCTTGATTTGTGGGTTGTTTTTTTTGCAAATAATAAAAAATCAGCGACTATCAAAAATCGCTGAAATGCCCATAAAATCGGGCTTTTATGGTGCACTGCACACGATTTGAACGCGTAACCCTCGGTTCCGAAGACCGATGCTCTATCCAATTGAGCTAGCAGTGCAAATTGATTATTTTTTTATGGGGACAATCGAACCCCCAACCCTCAGTTCCGAAGACCGATGCTCTATCCAATTGAGCTAGCAGTGCAAATTGATTATTTTTTTATGGGGACAATCGAACCCCCAACCCTCAGTTCCGAAGTCGATTGTGATATCCACTTCACCATAGGTGCATAATTTGATTAAACCGTGAAACAAAACAATTGTATTATATGACTTTTTAACGCAAAAATCAAGTTTATTGCTTGATATTTCTATATTTTGATTGCTTTAGAATTTTTTGTTTGTAAATGTTTGATTTTTTTTATAAATAGTGATATTCTTATAATAAAAGGAGATATTATGAAAAAGTTTAGAATGACTTTGATTTTTATGCTTGTCCTTGCTGTTGTTGGCTATGGCATTGGCGTTGCAATTTCATATTTTGCCGTCACCAATCAAGACATAGTTGGCGCTTTGCAGGCTTTGCCGAGCATTTTGATTGCACTAGTAGGTGCAGTTGCCGGCTTTATTATGGGCGTTACAAGCAAAAAGAAAGACAAAAAATACAGCAACGAAGGTCAAACTTCAACTGGTGACAAATTTGAGATAAATCACGATGCAAAATTTTTGACTGAATATGACCTTAAAACAGACAAAGACCTTCTTTTTACAACTTGGCGCAATTTGCCTAGCTTGAAAAAAACTGGCTACCCTTTCTATATCAAAGAAGCACATGGCGACTTAGACATCTGCATGCAAGAGGAAAAACACGCGCTTGTTTTGGGAACAACAGGAACTGGTAAAACGCAGATTCTTGTTAGCCCAACTATAAGAATTTTTGCACACAGCGCTCAAAAACCAAGCATGGTCATCTCAGACCCAAAAGGCGAGCTTTATCGAGACCACGCAAATGTTTTGAGAGATGAAGGCTATCGCATTATGGTCCTTGACCTTGAAGACCCTTTCACCTCTTCTAGATGGAACCCTATGGAAAACGCTTTTGATCTTTATCAAAGAGCGACCAATCTTGAAAAAGAAGTAAAAAAATTTACCGATGTTTCGCCAAAAGATGTTGGCTATGCCACTTTCACTTCAGACCTAGTTGATGGCGCTGAGTATGGCAATGTTTGGTATGGCTTTGAAGGAAAAGCTTTTCCAAACAACGAGGTTTTGAGAAGAGAACTTGACGCAAGGAAGAGACAACTTGAAGTGCAAGCAAAATCCGAACTTCGAAATGTTGCAATTGCAATTGCTCCAGTTGACGAAGGCGCGAAAGACCCTTCATGGTCACGAGGCTGTCAAGACTTTGTTCTTGGAATTATGGAAGCTATGCTTGAAGACTCAAGAGATCCACGCCTTGGCATGACAAAGGAAAAATTCAACTTCTTTAATGTAACAAAAATTGCAAACATTCGAGATAACACAATGTCTGACCGAGAAAGCGCGCTTAAAACACTTTCTGCTTACTCTGAAGGACGCGACCCTATCAATTCAACCGTTCATCAACTTATGCAGACAATTTGCGGAACAAGTTCGGTCACACAGCGTTCTTTCCTTGGACAACTTGGAACAATGCTTGGCACACTTACCGATGAAGGTATTTTGTATATGACAAGCGCAACAGACCTTAACTTTAAAGAAATTGCAAATCAGCCAACCGCCTTCTTCTTAAGAATTCCTGACCACAAGGTTGAAAGACACCATTTGGCAGTGCTTTGCATCAGTCAGCTTTACCGCACACTCGTTGATGTTGCAAACTCTTATCCAAACCAAAAACTTCCAAGACCGGTATATTTCATTCTTGACGAGTTTGGTAACATGCCAAAAGTTGAAGGTTTTGGAACAATGGTCACAGTTGCTCGTTCAAGAAGCATCTTCTTTGAAATCATTTTGCAGTCTTACAAACAACTTGACATCAAGTATGGAGCAGATGAAGCAACAAACATTCGAGGAAACTTCCAAATTCAAATGTTTCTTGGCTCAGAAGACGAATCGACAATCCAAGCCTTCTCAAAGGCGTGTGGCGAAACAACCGTCTTCCATGAAGAAAAAAGCACTTCTAAATCTGACAAAGGTGATGCAGGAACCAACACCACAACAAACACTCAAAGAACTCGTCGTCCTCTTGTTGAAGAAAGCGAACTTAGAACGATGGAAAAAGGAACTATTATTTCAAAAGTGTTTGGTAAAGATATCGTTAAAGACAAAATGGCTTATTTCTGGAAAACTAAGTGCATGATTAAAAACAAAGCAGAGAAAGAACTTGGACTGTCAAAGAAACTCGACACAGAAAAACTCTTCTATGATGTTGACAAAAGAAACAAACTTGTGCTTAAACCAAGAAATCCTCTTGACAGATTCTAAATCCGACGCATCAGCATTTAAAGCCCGCAAGGGCTTTTTTTATTGCAAAAAGTGACTTGTTTTGGGGTTTTATTGCAAAAAAGGTCACACGGCCCTTGCAAATTGAATAAATAAAGTCAGAGGGAAAAGCATGTTGTATGAAGATGATAAAGTTCTTACAATAGATGAATATGAAAAAATCGCCAGAGAGTATATGCGCTCTTATGGCGAAAATCAATTTAAGTTTATAAATGCTGAAGACGACAAAGAAAAAGTGGACAATGCTGCTTTTTATTTTTCGGCAGTAAGTCGCTCGCTCTTTTGTTTGGGCGGATTTTTAAACACCTCTCGGCTTTACGCACTCACCTGCAAGCAAATCAAAGCTTTTGAAGAACTTTATGGCGTCAAACTGCCCAACACTTGCCTGCCACGAGGCGATAAACCGAAACTCTTTTTGCAATATAACGGCTATGAAAGCGCGCTGATTTTGGCTTTGTTTGAGCTTTCGAGGTCAAGCAATCATAGCGCAGAGCTTGAGCGCATGATTGTGGATAGATTGGTGCTTTGCAAAAACATTTTTGCTTGCAAGTAAAACTCAATTGAAATCAATTAAGCAAAAAATTTGACAAAAAAAGCAAGGGTAACCTTGCTTATTTTAGTTTTTCGATGATTTCTTCAGTTGAGTCATCCAAATCTTTTCTAAATTCAATCAAAAATTCGTTTTTAAATGGCACCGCTTCGTTTGGCTCTTGTGCCAGGTCTTCGGCGTTGATTTGATATTTTTTCACCATAAATTTTGCGATTTCTTTGCCAAGCACAAAGGCATAGTTTTCTTCAGTCAAATCGTTGAGATAGGCAATGACTTCAAGGTCATTATCGTCAAGAATGCGGTCGTATGTGTTTGTAAACAAAAACTGCATTTTGTCAATCGCAAAATTGTTGCCTTTTGCACATGCCAAAAGCTCGTAATACAGATATTTTTTATAGTTTTCAGGCAAAAAGTTGGTTATGCCAGACTTGTAATAATAAGCAAGCACATCCATTGCGACTGCATCGTTGTGGACAGATTTGTCTATAAGCTCAGAAAAAGCTTCTGCAACACCACCCTTTTCAATTGCCGAATTGACCTTTTTTCGCTCAGCAACAAAGCGGTCAAAAGCCTCTTGATATTCAATAACTTTCGGTCTTAAACCATGACTATATCTTACGTCTGCCATAAATTCACCTCGCTTTTAGTATAGCACAAATAAGCAAAAACAAAAACTATTTTCGACTTAATTGTGCAAAAATCTCAAAATTTGCCGTTTTAGGAAACATATCAAAAATTTCAATCTCGCTTAGGCAAAAGTTTTTAAGGCTTGCCACATCGCGTGCAAAGGTTGCATGATTGCATGAAATATAGACAAGCTCTTTTGCGTTTGAACTGTCAATGCTTGTTCTGACTTTTTCAGAAAGCCCAGCGCGTGGCGGGTCAACAATGATAAGCTCAGCCTCGTTTGCGACCTTTGGCAAAGTGAAGGCGCAGTCTCCTTGAATGTTGACAAGCCCATCAAGAGCGTTTTGTTTTTTGAGTTTTTCAGCTTCTTGATGCTCATTTAGCCCTTTCTCGAGTCCAAAAACTTTTTTAGCACCGCCCTTTAAAAGCATTGCACTGAGAAGGCCTGCTCCGCTATAGCAATTGACGACAACCTTTTCCTTTGCTTTTGCAACAACTTTATGGTACAGCTCGCTTGCAACAGTGCTGTTGACCTGATGAAAAACATTTGGATCTTGCTCTGGAGCGCTGCTTGCATTTTTTAAAAGTTTGGTTGAAAAAGGAGTTGTCAAAAAGATTTGCGAAGGTGGAAGAAGAGCTGAAAGCTCATCTATTTCAAGTTTTATGTTCTTTTTGCTGCAAAAATTGACAAGCAAAACGCCCTCTTGCAACTTGATTTCAACCTGGCTAGGCAAATGTTTGTATCGCGCCAAAAAGTTGGAAATTATGGCAATGCTGCTGCCAATCTCTTTTTCGGCTATCACACAATTTTCAACTGGCAAGATGTCGCTATCATAAGCTTTGTGAAAGCCAAGTCCGCGGTCAAAGAAAAGTTTGAGTTTGTTGCGATAGAAATATTCTTTTTTGCTTGCATTGACCTTTATCGGAATGTTTATACCTGCTTTTTGCAGTTGTTTATTTAAAATTTCTTGCTTTGCTTTCAGCTCGTCAGTGTAAGCCATATGCTGAAAATCACAACCACCGCATACAGAAAAATATGGACAAAGCGGTTTTGCCCTCTTTTCGCTATGTTTTAAAAGTTTGACAAATCGCGCCTCGCAAAATTTGCTTTTGTTTTTTGTGATTTCAATCTCGGCCTCTTCGCCTGGCAAAGTAAAACGCACAAAACAAACCTTACCGTTTAGTCTGCCAACGCCTTCACCATTAAAGCCAATTTCGTCAATTTTTATCTTTTCCACTTTCTATGCCTCAAGTTTGCCTTCAATAAAATTAAGCAAGTTTTCAATGCCATAGCCACTTTCTGAGCTGACTGCCGAAAAAGCCTCTTGTCTGAGCCCAAGCTCTTTTGCAATTTTGCCAAGCGCTTGGAAGGCCTTGCTTTTTGCAAGTTTGTCAGCCTTGGTCAGCAGGATTTTAAACGATATGCCATAAGCGGACAAAAATTTGATCATTTCGCGGTCAAGTTCAGTTGGACTGTGCCTGATGTCAAACAAAACAAAAACGCATTGCAGATTTGGGTTGTCTGTCAAATAAAGCCCAATAATCTCAGCCCACATGTCTTTGTTTTTGCGGTTGGTCTTGGCATAGCCATAGCCAGGCAAGTCAACAAAATAGAAACTTTCGTTGACTAAAAAATAGTTTACCATTTTGGTCAGTCCTGGTGTCGATGAGGTTTTGGCAAGTCGTTTTTGCCCTACCAAACGATTGATCAGACTGCTTTTGCCGACATTGCTTCTGCCAACAAAAGCAAACTGAGCCTTACCGTCATCAATAAGCCCATTTCTGTCCACTGCACTTGTGATATATTTTGCCTCTATAATTTTCATAACACCATTTTAGCAAATTTGCGCCATCAATGCAACAAAAAACACCAAAGTTTAAACTTTGATGTTTTTGTAAAGCCATTATGGCGTTCCTCCGCCACCACCAGCACTCTTGATAAAGCTTTCCATAGTAGTAATAAGTTTGTCGAGTTTTTCGCTTTGTGCTTCTGTAGCCTTGGTCTGAGCTTGTGTAGCTTTGTATTGTTCTTTCTGCAATTTTTCTCCAGCAATATTTGGTGGTCCAGAAGGGATGTTTGCTCCAGAGAGAACTGTCCCACCGAGAGCTTTTTGGAATCCTTTTTGAATAGCTGAAGCAAGTTCTTGGGATTGTTCTTTGTAATAACGCCTCAAGTTCTTATTTACGAAATTGTCAAAATCGGCAGTGCCTTTCGTGTAGCCTTGGTCAGTAGCCATTTTTTCAAATTTCTCTCTTGCTTCATTCTTTTCATTTGGATTAAATGATCGAGATTTGAAAGCATCATTACCTTGAGCATCTTTACCACGCGCTTGAAGAGACAATGTTTTAAACTGCCCGGCAAGTTTGTCTACATTAAGATTTGCAGAAATATCTTTAGCAAACAGTTTTAAAGGACCAAAAGCCTGAGATAAAGTATTAAGTGCAAAAATTCCTGCTCCCTTTCCTGACGCTGTGCCATCGGTATTAATATAATTGCGCTCAGCTTTTTTAGTAATTCTCTTGTCAATGCTTTCCTTTAATTCTTCTCTGCCCTCTTCTGTGCCTAGTTTCTCTTGATCTTTATTGTGCATTTTACCTGCAAAACCGAATCTAGATTTCTTAACAGCTTTTTCCATATGGGCTTTAGTGCCTGCTAAATATGTATTCCTATCTACTGTAACACCACTTAATTCAGCGTCAGCCACTGTTTTAGCGACTGCTTCTTCCAAATCCTTGCCTTTAAGAGAAGGATCGATTTTTTTAAGGTTTTTCCTCACTGTTGAAAATTTCTTTCCTATATCTTTTATGCCTTTGGCTTTCATCTGTTCTTTTACAAAATCTGAATCTTTTTTCCAAACTTCTGGATCGGCAGTATACGCAGATTCTCTATTCTCATATTTATCAATCGCGTCTTTTGCTTCATTAAGTCTTTTTACTCTGCGCTTTGCAGCAAGTGCTTTACCGCCGCGGAACGCTACTGATGCAGGCAGCAAACCAGCTTTTGTCACCATAGCGCCGGCGCCGACTGCAGCTTTTATGCCTGTGCCCATGGTTTTGGCAACTTGACCTTTTGCACCTTCGCCTGTTGAGAAGACATCGCCTCCACCAACAAAGCCAGCAACCATTGAAATAAAGTCTTTTGCCATGATAAGACCAGTGATCAGGAACACGCAATTGACAATCGCGTCAAGCAAGCCAATGTCAAAGAATGAAATTTGTTGAACATAAGGCAAAATCAGGAACAATAGGTTGAGTCCGACGATTGCACCAAATGCCGACAAAATCTGTTTGATAAACTCATTTGACCAGCTTTTGAAGGCTTTGAAGTCATCCATTGGAGCCAAGCCCAAAAGTGGTGGATAGATAAGGAACATTGCTGCGCTTTTGATAAGCCTCATCATCAGTCCGATGATGATTGAAATCATAATTCCAAAAGCGGAAATTGCACCAGCAAAGCCAACAATAAAGTTGAAATTCCAAAGGTCATAATATACCCAAACAAAAGCGATATCATATTTGCTGAATGAATCCAAGCTTCGATCAAAAGCAAACTCCAAATGCCGTATTCTTGCACCATTTTCTGTATCATTTGCGTTTGCTTTCAATGTATTGTAATCATATGACGATGAAAGTTGCAAATTGTTTATGAATGCATAGTCAACTTGATATGCCACATATTCCATTTTGTCTGCTGCTGCCTCATAGCTTGGTCCTTGACCAAATAGACCATCCATAGACATGCTAGCAAGGTCACCTGATGTATAACCGCCTGTTCTAAACCTGTTGCAATTGTAAGCTGCTGCTCTGAAAAGTTGCCCTGAGATTGGAGAATTGGTGGCAGGTTGCCCTATGCCAAACATATCATAGCCACCATAACTTGAAAAAGTATCACCTTCATAGCCGCTGGTGTAAGGCGCAAATCTCTGACGATTGTTTGAGCCATAAATGCCGTCTATTGTTGCAGCATCTGTTGTGCCTGCTGTGATGTCGTCAAGAGTTCTGAGAAGAAGACTAGAAAGTTGAAGACCAATAACCACCGCTGCTGGAACAATGAAGAATGTAAGGATTGATTTGAATGCACCATACAAGATTTTTGCTGGGCTGGTTTTGCCGACATCTTCGTTATAGTGCGATTTGATGATTGCAACAATTGTTGTAAGTGAAAGCAAGATAAGAGCAAAAATTGTCAATGACCAAAAGGTCGTGTTGAGTGCTTGCATGGCGCCAGAGGTGTCGCCTATGCCCAAAATTCCATTAATAAATTCAGTAAGAGGGTCTTGGTCACGAACGACCTCGCCTGCGTTGTTTATATAGAGGTCAAGGCCGCACAGTCTTCGCACTAAAAGTTGCATTGCGTCAACTGCACTTGCAACACAGGTATAAAGCAGAAATATAAGTTTTGGGATGGCGTCAACTATTGTAAGAAGTTTTTGCCACCAATCCAAATCACCAAGCATTGAAAATGCGTTCACTAACTTTCCCCCTTAAATTTCTTTTATTGTCTACATTATACCAAAAAAAATTACAAATATCAACAATATTTTGCATAAAAAATTTTCTATGCAATCAAAATTTTTTAAATATGGTCAAAAACTGGTCAAGAGAAAGGTTTTCTGGGCGAATTTTCAGGTCAAAACCTGCAAGCAGATTTTCAATTTCCGCCTTATTGTGACCACAGTAGCCAGCCAAATTGTTTGCCAAAGTTTTTCTGCGCATAGAAAAACACTTTTTGACAAAAGCGCCAAACTTTTGTGCATCAATGCCTTCTGGCAAAGGTTTTCTGGTGAGCCGAACAACTGCCGAGTCAACATTTGGCATTGGATAGAACATTGCTCTGCCAACCCCTCTTGTGATTTTGGCTTCTGCGTAAAACTGGCACATCACGCTCAGCACGCCATAATCTTTTCCACCAGAACTTGCAATAATCCGCTCTGCCACCTCTTTTTGCACCATTATGGTCAAACTTGTTGCGCGAGAGTAGGTCAAAAACTTAAAAATCAGCGGTGTTGTGATATAGTAAGGCAAATTTGCCACAACTTTATACTGCCCTTCAAAGTTTTCTTCAATTTTTTCAAGCGGTTCTTTCAAAGCATCGTCAAACACAAACTTTGTGTTTTTAAGACCAAGCGAAAGAAGCTCGCTCTCAAGCGAGGTGTCAATTTCGTAAGAGACAACTTTTTTTGCCTTCTCGTCCAAAATTTTTGTAAGCGCGCCAGCGCCAGCACCGATTTCAAGAACCTCGTCATCTTTTGTGATTTCGCCGTCAGAGACGATGGCTCTTAAAAGATTTGTGTCAGACAAAAAATTTTGACCGAATTGTTTTTTGAATTTGTGTTCCATCTATTCCTCCAAGCCAAAAAGTTTGATTGCGTTTTCGCTTGTCACCTTTTCAACTTCAGCCACATCTTTGCCCAAAATTTTTGACAAATTTTCAGCAATGCCAGGCAAAAAGGCTGGGCTGTTGCGCTTGCCTCTGAATGGATGAGGTGCAAGGTATGGGCAATCGGTTTCAAGCACAATCCTCTCAAGCGGAACAATAGACAATGCCTCTCTTAAATTTGATGCATTTTTGAAAGTTGACACTCCGCCAACCGAAATGTTGAGACCAAGTTTTAAAACCCTTATTGCGCTTTCTTTGCTTCCGCTAAAGCAATGCATTGTTCCGCCATAGACAAGTTTGTCTTTGTTCTTTTCAAGCGTTTCAAGGCAGGCGCCCATTGCCTCGCGACAATGAATCACAATCGGTTTTTTAAGCCGAAATGCAAGGTCAATTTGCCTTTCAAAAACTTTTATTTGAACCTCTTTTTCAGGTGCTCCGTCAGTAAATTGCAAACCAATTTCGCCAATTGCCACAACTTTTTTGCTGCTCGCAAGCTCTTCAAGTTGGGCAAAAGTTTTTTCGTCTGCAAAGCCTGAATATTCTGGATAAATTCCAATCGAAGCAAACACATTATTGTGGGCAGAGGCAAATTCCACCGCTTTGATTGAAGAGTCAAGGTCAAAGCCAGAGGTTACAAAAAATTTTACCCCCATATCACGAGAATGAGCAATCACCGCTTCGATATCGTCACAAAATTGTTTGTCTGTAAGATGACAATGCGTGTCAATAAGCATAACTTTCTTCCTTTTGTTTTGATTTTAACCTTAAACGCAAAAAATGTCAATCGTCCTCGGCTCCCTTTTTGACTTTTGGCCGTTTTTTGAGTTTTTTAGCACTTTTTAAGCCGTTTTTAAAGTTTTTTCAGCCCTTTTTAAGCGCTTTACATAAATGAATTTTTTTAAGAATATATAAATAGCATGAACCGCATTTGGATTGTTATGGTGATTGCCTCCATCTGTTTTTTGCTTTGGTCAGACCCTGGCTCTGTTTTAAGCCAGATGCTTGACTCTTCTGCCCAGTCGCTTCAGCTTGCGATTGAGCTTTGCGCCGTTTATGCGGTTTGGCTTGGCATTTTGGAGCTTGTGGAAGCAAGTGGTTTGAGCGAAAAGCTGGCTCGTCTTTTGCATCCAATCATCAAAAAGGTTTTCGATGTCAAAGACCCCGTGACTGAAAAGCTTATTGCCATGAACATTTCTGCCAACATGCTCGGGCTTGGAAATGCATCAACACCTCTTGCAATAAAGGCAATGCAAAAAATGGACACTGGCTCGCCAATTGCTTCCACTCCTATGATTATGCTTATCGTGATAAACGCCACATCAATCCAACTTTTGCCAACAACAGTGATTGGGCTTCGTCAAGCGGCAGGTTCTGCCTCGCCTGCAGATATAATTTTACCAACACTCTTGACCACAATTTGCACCACAATTTTGGCAATTGTGCTTGTCAAGTTGTGCGCAAAAATCTTTAAAAGGAGGAAGGAAATTTGAGCGCTTACATCCTGCCTCTGCTTTTTGTTTTTATCTTTGTCTACGCCCACTTTAAAAAGGTGAATTGCTATGACACCTTTATAAAAGGTGCAAAAAAATCAATACCACTCGTGGTCGACATCTTTCCATACATCACTGCCATAATGATTGCCGTCGCCCTTCTTCGCTCAAGCGGAATAACTGCCCTGCTTGCCGATTTGACCGCACCAATTTTCAACCTTTTGGGAATTCCGACCGAGCTGATTGAGCTTGTTCTTCTTCGCCCATTTACAGGTTCTGGCAGTTACGCGCTTCTAAATGATGTGCTTTTGACCTATGGCGCTGACAGCTATATTTCGCGTTGCGCATGCGTAATCCTCGGCTGTAGTGAAACGATTTTTTATGTGACAACGATTTATATGTCGCAGACAAAAGTGAAAAAACTTTTGTATGCCATTCCCGTTGCGCTTGTCTGCTCCACCGTTGGTTCAATTCTTGCCTGTCTTCTCTGCCGAGTGATGTGATAATAAAACAATTTTTTGCCTTGAAAATAAAGAGAATAAAATAAAACAAAAAAAATAATGAAAAAATGTTTAAAATTTTCTAAAAATTATGGAAAAAATACAAAAAATCACTATAAAAATAGTGATTTTTGCATGTTTTTCTTTAATTTGTAAGTTTTTTAAGTTTTTCTGACCTTTTTTTGAGCTCTTTCATTTCAAGAGAAAGAGCGTCATATTCTTCCATGCTCTTTTGCATAGCCTTGGCAAGTTCTTCGCCTTTATAGAGTCCACTGACAATTGTCTCTTTCTCTTTTTTCAGCTGTTCAAGTTTGTCCAAAAGCCTGTTGAGCTCTGCGCTGATTGCTATATGCTCTTTGATGATTTCTTCGTTATTCACTTCGCCCCTCCTCATTTTCATTTCTTCGCCAAATGGTATATTGATTTTTACGCCAATCGCCTTCCCAGCATCCACTGCCAGCATATTTGTAATTATTGAAATCTGGTGCATAAAGGACTGTGCTTTTTGGATTTTTTGTTATATAACCATTCACCGCGCTCCAGTTTGGACTTAATCCGCTGTTGATAATATCGACAGGTCTTTCAGCGCTTTCATTGTAAGCTTCAATGTTTTCAATGGCATTTCGTCGCATTTTTTCGTAGATTATTTTAAGGCTTTCTTCATCACCAGCATATTTGCTGTTAACTTCAATATCGTTAAGCACCGCATATCCTTTTTTTCGATTTATGTATAAAATTGAGTATGCAACAATTTCCCCTCTGTTATCTCGCACAACAAGCGGTTGCATGTCTGGATCAATTATTGCCCCTCGCATCGCTCCAGCGCCAGCACCATAAAGTCTTGCACAACAACTTGTCATATAACCAATGGTGAAATTTGCGATGTCGCTTTTGGCAAGCGCTTCATAGGTGAAGATTCTGTTTGAAACATCTTTTTGATTGGCAATGATTTCGCTTGCATCTTTTGCAATCTCTTCCTCAACCTTGCCAGTATAGGCAAAATATTCCATGTATGCTTGCGTCACATTTTGAGAAATCTTTTTGCCAACAATATAGTCTGGCACGCCACTTTTCTCTCTTTCTTTGTCAATCTCTTTGGCTTTATCAAAATGTTTTTGAGAATAGTCAGAAACAGCTGAAAAGTGTTCTGCAATTGCCCTATCTCTGTCAGTGAGCACTCCAGAAAATTTGTTTTCTGCAAACTCTTTGGCAAGAAGCTCAACAGTAGGCGCTTTCCAGCGCGTTTTGTCAACGCCACTTTCTGTCGTCTGATAGGTTCTGACCTTATATCTATTTTCTTCGCTTGTTGGAAGAATAGTTGTGTTGTCATCGCGCTCAAGCGAGCCTAGCGGCAAAGCCTTTCGCTCAATAAACCAGTTGTAAACATTTGTCAAAAATCCTTCCTGCCTCGATTTTTGCATTTGTAAAATGATGTCTTGATAGTTTGATTTGTTTGAAATAAAATGCAAAAATTCTTTGCTTATGCCATGATTTTGAATGCCCTGCATATACATGTGCATTGAGCTGATTGGAATGTCTTTGATAAACTTTTGCAGAAAGTTGAATGCAACATCGCTCACCTTGACTGTGTTTTTGCTGTTTGGACCTTTAATCTCCATCTTTTCATCTCTATCAAAAAGCCCAAGCGCCCTTGCAAACACAAACAAGTCTTGAGTGTTCCCCTCTTCTTCAGCTGATAAATCAACATTTTTTAGCAAAGTTTGCCACGGTTTCCAGTTTAAATCATCATTGCCCACCTTCTCTCTATCTGAAAAAGACAGATAGTCAAGATTATTGTCAAAACACTGCTGAGCAAACCTTTTCTCTTTTTCGTCTGTAATATTTTTTAATTTCTCAAAACTACCATCTCTATCCAGAAACTTTGCCGGCAATCTAAAATTTTTATATACAACAATTATCCTGTCGCAATCCCTAAATACATCTCGTCCTATCTCGGTCACACTGTCTGGGATGGTGATTGAAGTTAAGCCTGTGCAACCATAAAATGCATGATTTCCTATCTCGGTCACACTGTCTGGGATGGTAATTGAAGTTAAGCCTGTGCAACTAGAAAATGTACCAGATCCTATCTCGGTCACACTGTCTGGGATGGTAATTGAAGTTAAACCTGTGCAACCATCAAATGTACGCCACCCTATCTCCGTCACACTGTCTGGGATGGTGATTGAGGTTAAATCTGTGCAACCATCAAATGCACACACTCCTATACTTGTCACACCGTTTGGAATGGTGATTGAGGTTAAACCTGTGCAACCAGAAAATGCATCATCCCCTATCTTGGTCACACTATCTGGAATAGTGATTGAGGTTAAGTCGCTGCAACCATAAAATACATAATCTCCTATCTTTTTCACACCGTTTGGTATGGTGATTGAGGTTAAAGCTATGCAATCAGAAAATGCACTATCCCCTATCTCGGTTACACTGTCTGGGATGGTGATTGAGGTTAAATCTGTGCACTCAGAAAATGCTCTTTCCCCTATCTCGGTTACACTATCTGGAATGGTAATTGAGGTTAAGCCTGTGCAATAAGAAAATGCATGATTTCCTATCTCGGTCACACTGTCTGGGATGGTAATTGAAGTTAAGCCTGTGCAACTAGAAAATGTACCAGATCCTATCTCGGTTACACTGAACGGAATGGTGATTGAGGTTAAGCCTGTGCAATAAGAAAATGCACGCTCTCCTATACTTGTCACACTGTTTGGGATGGTGATTGAGGT
>CALVMU010000023.1 GCA_944348085.1 uncultured Clostridia bacterium | reverse complement strand
TGGTCTACTAGCTCAGTCGGTAGAGCACTTGACTTTTAATCAAGGGGTCCCGGGTTCGAGCCCCGGGTAGGCCACCAGATACACCAAATATGGTGTATTTTTTTATTATAAGCACAATATATTTGTTATAGTTTTTTTGGAAAATATTAATTAATAAATTTTATGGGGTCAAAAATGGGGTCAAAATTCAGGATATAGATCACCATAAATTTCACGGATATCTTCCTTTTTAATTGTAGGATCTAGATGTGTGTAAATATCATTTGTAACGACGATACTACTATGGCCTAAATATTGTTTTCTGGTATTGTCGTCTGCTCCCAAATAGTAAAGGTTAGTCGAAAAAGTATGCCTTAACATATGGGTTGTTCCAGGAATTTTGAGTTTTTGAAAAAAGGCACGCATTTTTGCTTTTAAGGTATTGCTGGACCAGTTAAAAAGGGGCTCATCATAACTCAACAGGATGTTTTGATATCTTTTTGAAATTTTAACCCATCTTTGCGCGCTTTTTGTTTTAGTTCCTTCGATATAGAGATATTCGTCTTTAATGTTTGCTTTTTTAATTGAACTCAACTCTGACAATCTGGCGCCAAGTAATAAATAAGCTAAGATATATCTAGACAGTTTATTGTTTTTAAGGTTAGTCATAATCTTCTTTTGTTCATCAATAGTGAAGCTTCTTTTTTTGATTCTTTCAATTTTTCCTTTTGTTAAAAATGAAGCTACATCTTTTTTGATATAATCTAACTCCAGTGCCTTTTTAAAAATTTGCTTTAATAATTGATAAATCAATTCTTTAATTCTAGTTTGGCCAAAGGTGTTTAAGAATAATTGCAAGTCAGACGTTTTATAACTGTTCAATGGATTGTTTAATTCTTCCATATGATTAATAAGATTTTCGTACAAATTAAAAGTGGAAGATTTGACTTCTATCTTTTTAAAATTGTTCAACCAAAATTTTGCAAAGTTAAATAAAGTGACATTTTTTTGTGGTGAATTTGAAACATTTTTGTTTGCCTTTTTGACTTTTTGTAACTTATTGTAACACTCCTTTTGTGTTTTTCCGTAGACTGAAATTCTTTTATTGTTTAATTTTAAACGGGCCTCCCAGCGTCCGTCTTTTCTTTTTCTGATATTTTTCATTATCTCGACGTCTCCTTTTGTTGAATTGTCGAGATTTTGACCTACAGGAAGAACAACTATGTTGTCTCTTCTAATTTTATATATTTCATCTTCGGCAATTGAGTAACCTAGTAGTACTAATAGCATTTGTTTTTGCTCGACTGTTTTTTCACTAAGAGCTGATGCAAGCTCCATAAGTTCTTTATTTGAGGAGGTTAGTTCCTCCAAAGTTTTTTATATCCATAATTTATCTCTCCTTTGTAAAAATTTAATTATTCTTTATTTTTTAGTTGAAGCATATTTTGGCTTGTTTTATGTTGCTTTTTAATTTTGTTCATAACTTCATCGATAGATTGATTTGCAAGTTTTGCAATCATTCCTATTGCAACAAAAGTCTCGTCTTCATTTAAGCCTTTGATCATGCTTATTAATTCTTTCTTTGCTGGCGACAAACTATCAATGAAAAGCAGGTTATTGTTTTGACGGCCAAGCAGATAGTCTAGACTTATGTCAAAGTAGTCAGCTATTTTAATCAAGAAATCCAAACTTGGCTCACGGTCGCCATTTTCGTAATTTCTATATGTTGTTCTCGCAATGTTTAAGTCATTAGCTATTTTTTCCTGCGTACAGTGCAAGTTCTGTCTAAGCTCTTTTAAGCGCATTTTTCCACCTCCTTTTATAAAATTTATTATAAATATTAAAAAAAAATAAAAAAATTTGGCTCAAAATGTTGACATCAAGGCTCAAAATGTGTTATTTATAAATCAGATAGGGCACATTATGAGCCTAAAAGGAGTGAATTATGGACAAAAACAGAGAGTTAAAAGCGCATCCAAGCCTATTGCAGTTTGTGGCTTGGTGCAAGAGGTTCGATCTCAAACCTTACAGAATTGAATCAATACTGCTTTACCAAGACTACCAGAAGCTTTGCGTAAGTTACCAAAGATTGTGGGAGGTGCAACATGCTTCAATTTCAGATTAAATCAATATCTCCTCGAGGAGTCCTTTTGTATTACACAAAAGACCTTCCAAAAATCAAAGAAATTTTAAAGATGGCCATTAAATATGAAATTGACGTTGAGCTCAACGTCGTTGAGTTTTTGCCAAACAAAAAGGCAAAAACGATAAATTTGACCGATACAAAAATTTATAGAAAGTTAGGTGTTATTTAACTATGGGACAAAAATGTCCCATGCCAGGAGGGGAAATGATTAAAGAGATTCCGACGTTTTATGCGATTGTGCCGGCGAACGTTAGGTATAACGATAAACTCAGTGACGCTGAGAAGATTTTTTATGCAGAACTAAACGCATTGACTAATGCTTATGGTTATTGTAATGCCAGGAACAGGTATTTTTGCGAACTTTTTGGCGTCGACAGACGCACAATTGCTAGATGGCTGGGTAAGTTGTCAGACTTTGGCTTTATCAAATTGACATATGAAAATGGCGAAAGAAGGGTGTATTTGCAATTTAACGCTTTGCTTCAAAATGTGGATAACTCTATCGGCACTGATATATATTTGGGTTTAGATGGGACAAAAATGTCCCACCCATGGGACAAAAATGTCCCAGTCGACTTTATTAATAATATATCTAACAAGATAGATTTATTAAATAAAAATATAAGTAATATATTCACAGACAACTCAAATCGACAGAAGCTTGAAGATCTGGTCAAAGAGATTCACGAGAGAATGCATTCAAAGTATCCTGGGTATTCAGTTTCTGGTCAGCTCAAGTCTAAAGCCGGAGTAATGATGAACCTTATAGTCCTAACACTTTGTAAGGCATATTTTGATCCTGAGCTGGTCGGCATAAGATTATCCGGCAAATACATACACCACAGCGATATTGTCGATTTGATTGATGTTTTTGACGTTGCAAACTGTCACGCGCTAGCCAATTATCTCGTTGAGAAAAATTGTGAGGTCAAAAATTTAAAAATGTATATTATGGCATCACTGTTTAATGCACACGAGAAGGAGCTTAAGAAGATTAAAGTTGAACGCAAACGCAAAGAAGAAGAAACAGCATATCTTGTTGAACGCGATTTGAAAGCTGAAAAACAGTTGGCCTTAAAAAACAACCTTTATGGACAAGCTACACAACAGAAGAAGAAAGTTCTCAATAGAGAAGATTTTAAACTTATTGACGGGCTGAGCAGACAAATCAAGGACAAGCATGGAGGTGGATCATGAAGGTAATGCAAATTGCGTTTGATGGAAAAGATATCGAATATGCCGTTCTCGAAAAAATGTATCAAAAGCGTGACCGAGAAATTCGTCTGGCCAAAAGAAAGCCAGGTCGTCGAAAAAGAAAAAATTAAAATCTATGGTGGCGGAAGATAGACGCAGAAGACTTGCACAGACATGACAAGCTCTCTTTAGTGAGATATTCACTCCAAAATTTTTGTTGATTGCTTTGAAACTGTGAGTGCAGACAGTTTCGTCCACAGGTGAGAGGCCTGTGGCCATAGACCAAATTTTAAACAAGAGGGAAACATGAAAAAGTTTTTTAAGATATTCAAAAAACCTAAGTTCTGGATAATTTTACTAATCACAATTATTTTAATTGTTCTATGCGGTTCGTTCGCTTCGCAAATCATGAGTTATGTTGCAGATTTCTTCGGTACGATTTGGCGCTGGATCGCATCAGCATTGCGTTGGCTGGCTGGAGTGCTTAATTTCTTTGGCTGGAACGGAATGTTGGGATAAGGAGGGATTATGGATAACAAGAATCAGATAATAACACCAAAAATGAAGAGGGGGCTTATAATAGCATACATTCCTCTTTTCATACTCTCAGGAATAATGCTCATGTGGCTTTTATATTATTTCATGTTTTTATCAAGCAGAATTGGCATTTCGACTGCATACTTAGATGATGCGACTTATGCGGAGGAAGAAACATTTTTTATTGATATTAATTATTACACAAACCGAAATGGCAATGGTGTTGAAGTGTTTGAGCTCAAATTTAATTATTATACAGACACAGCTTTGCCAGACAAAAAAGAAGATGGAACTTATGATACAAAATATATGTATTCAACAGGAATACAAAGCATAGGTGATGTTGCGTCTGAATTTCCACTAGGTGAAGGCTTGCTTAAAGGAATTAATTCTATTTTCACAGGTTCAAGATACAATGAAGTAAAAATTCAAAACGCCTACTGCTATGCAACTGAAATCGGAGGAACATCTTTTGCTTCTTTAGAATTACAAAAACTAACCGATCAAGACTATTGGATTTACGATATCGGAGGGGAACTTTGTCTAATACAAACGATAGAAAACGCACGTCTATCGACAGGGAATCCTGAATATGCTAAATTTAATTATCAAACCTTATGGATTAAAGACTACACGATCATAGACACCTCATATTTCATTGCATCCATTTTTGATTCGGTAAAAACTATGCCAGAAGGTGAAAAGATTTTTTCATTAAACTTGTCAGAATACTTCTTTGTCAGCCTGCAAAACGATGACAACACATTTAATACTACACCAACAGATGATGTTAACTATCTTTACGCTAACATCAGAGTCAATATTGAGAAAGATGGAATGATAGAATCTGGACAATCAATGTTTGGGATTGTGCAAAATGATCCTGACTGGTCACTTTATGGTGGAGAAGCAGAAAGCTATTGGCAAGTCCGAACTGATTACACAATAGATAATGATGATTTTACAGCTGTATTTCAAGACGGAGTCTACTATGCAAAAATAAAACAGTCTTGTGCTGATTACTTAAGTGCATTTAACTACTTGAACATAGTTATTGACTTAGATCTTGACAATTTCTACATATCATCAGTTAAGGTCGATGTTGAAGCATTTGATCCAAGTATTTATGACTACAAAATTTATAGCGTTAAATTAGAAAGTCGAAGTCAGCGAGATTTTACATTAAGAAGAGTAACATCACATGTTGATGTGGATGACACAATCAACCTCAAATGGGAGGTGGTGTAATGTTGAATACTTTATGTTGTTTTGGCGCTTTAGCTGATGCGCTTATCACAATTGCAATAATCATTGCCGTGACTGTTGGAATTGTTTACGCAATAAAAGAGCCAAACGCAAGACCTTACGTTATATTTGCTTTTTGTCTTGCTTGGGTCGTTGGCGGAGTTTATTCAGCGTTTGTTTGTGTTGACTATTACACTAAACAACACGGACAAGTTCTTGGCGAAATCGAGATACATGATCCATATGAAGACTTTAATTTTTACGAATATAATTTGACGGGTCTAACATTTTATCCAGAGAATGGGAGCTATGGCTACACAACAACTTACGGAACGTCAATTGAATTTAATGGTAGCGAAGGTGAATATACACTGCTTTTAAACAATTCTCCATGTCAAACGAGTTCAGAGTTTGGACGTTTAAATGGGCATACAGCTTTAACATTTTATGATGATACAAATTGGGAGAATTGCAGAATCAATCTTGACATTACATTTGTTTTTAGAAGCTCAGAAATTGAGCTGACAGTTGAAACAGATGCTGATAGTTCTGAAATAGGTTATCTTCAAGAATACATGGCTTGCAATGGTTTTAACTTAAGAATTATTAATCAAGTTTATGGAGGTGCAACATAATGAGCAGAAAGAAAAAAGCTTTAATCATTTCTATAGTCTCCGTTCTTATTGTTATTGGTTTAATTGTTGGCGGAATTGCAATTGCACAAACTGTAATTAATACTCAAGCCGAAAGCTCTGCTTCTAATTTCCTTTTCAGAGGTTCAACGGTAGTTGGATATGTTGGTGAAAGCAAAGAAATTAAAATTCCAACAAGCTACTCAATCAATGATAACAACGAGTTTGTTGATGGTGATTCAATAAAAGTTGACGCTATAGCAGGTGGAGCTTTTAAAGGAACAGGAATAACTAAAATAACAGTTGGCAGTCACATAACTAGCATTGACGATCATGTGTTTGAAGGTTGTGATGATTTAAAAGAAGTTGATATATCAGCAATCTCAATAATAGAAGTTCCAACAAGTATGTTTTCTGGCCTTTTAATGCTTGAAAAAGTATCTTTGCCAAATTCTGTTGAGAGCTTTGCTCAAGGCGCATTTAACAATTGTTTATCACTAAAAGAAATTAATATTCCAGAAAAAGTGAAATATATTCCTATCAATTGTTTTATTGATTGCAAAAGTTTGGAGAAGATAAATTTAAATAACGCAACCATAATTCAACAACAAGCTTTTGCTGGTTGCGAGAAGCTTCAAGAAATCAATACAGAAAAGGTTACAGAAATTGGACAAAGCGCGTTTGCAGGTTGTGAAAGCCTTGAAAGTATAAATTTGACAAGCGCAAAGACTCTAGGATTACAAGCTTTTGCGAGATCGGGCTTAAAGAATGTAGACATCTCGGTAATTGAAAATTTAGGTGATAGTGTTTTCTCAAATTGCGAAAATCTTGAGAGTGTTACCTTTGGAAAGCAAAAATCATTAGGATATCGGATGTTCTATGGCGCAACAAATCTCAACAATATTGTTCTCCCAGAGGGTTTGACAATGCTCAGTCATGAGGCATTTGCATATTGTCATGGTCTCACTAAAATAGCCTTGCCAAGTACTTTAACAATAGTTGGAAATCAGGTCTTTTACAATTCAGGACTTAGTGCGATAAATATTCCTGCAAGTCTCGACTCTTTTGGTAGTGGAGTGTTTACAAATTGCAGAAACCTTAAGACTGTAACAATAAACAGCGCTTACCTTTACAATGCTCTTACGTCTGATTCTGCAATTGGTGGGCTTATATCAAACGCAGAAGTCATTAAAGTTCTTGCATCTGTAGACAATGGTTTTAATACTTATTTGAGTGACTACAACTCCTTTATAAAGACAACAGAAGGAGAGTTTAACATTTACACAAGAGGACAAGGCGAGCCTCCAACGGAGCCAGAAGATCCAGAGCCAGAAGAGCCAGCAGAAGCATCTCCTGTGACAGATTTCACGTTTAGCGGATCATACATAACAGGTTACACTGGAGCTGCAACTGAAATCGTGTTGCCAACATCATACTCTATCGTTGATGGTCAAATAACTGAAGGTACAGACACAATGATAACCGGGTTAGTTTGGTATGTTGGAACAAGCCCAAATCTAGCCAATGTTAAAAAGTTAGTCATACCTGAAGGCTACACTTTAACATCAATGGGAGCATGTCAAAATATGTCTGCATTAGAGGAAGTATTTATTCCAGCAAGCTTAACAAGTGCAGGAAGTGGACTTTTCTCAAATTGCAAAAATCTTACAAAAGCAACTTTTGCAGATGGAACAACAATAGTGCCAGCCTCTATATTTAGCGGATGCGAAAAACTTTCAGAAGTGATTTTGCCAGAAAGTATAAGTACAATCAAAAATGATGCATTTAACGGCACAGCGATCACATCTCTTGATTTCTTGCCAGGATCCATAACGATACTTGAAAACTACGCATTTGCAAATTGTACAAATTTAATTCAAGCTGTTGTGCCTGGTGTGCAAATAGTGCCTGATAGGTTATTGTATGGTTGCTCGAATTTGGTTACTGTTGCCTTCTCAGAAGGGACAGAAGAGATAGGAGACTACGTGCTTTATGATTGCACTCTGATTCAAAATATATCATTGCCGTCGACTTTGAAGGCAATTGGAGATCACAATTTCGAAGCAATGGCAAATTTAACGACAATTGAAATTAATAGTGCAGAAATTTATCAAAACCCTGGCGAGATTGTGTCGCTTGGAGCAACTATTAGAGTGCTTGCTAGCATTGACGATGGAACATCAGAAGCCTTTAATGGTTTAGTAAAAAGAGTAGATGGTTACTACAACATCTACACAAGAGCATAAATGAGGAGGAATAAAAAATGGGAAAAGCAGGAAGAGTAATTGCTGGAATTCTCTTGGCAGTAACAGTGCCAGCAACAGTTGTTGGAACTGTTTATACAGTTCAAAATTTTGACCAGGTTAAAAGCTGGATAAAAGGCGAAAGCCCAAGTGCTGACGAAAAGCCTGTGGGTGATACTGAAAAGGATGAAAAAATTAAAGAGCTTGAGGCGAAAATTCAAGAGCACCTTTTACAAATTGAAAATCTACAGACAACAATCTCAGAGCTTCAGCAAGGCCACGCGCAAGAACTTCAAGCTTTAAATAATCAGATTGATGGGCTTGAGAGCCAAGTTGGTGAACTGGAAGAAACTAACGCAGAGAATGTAACGCTGATTGAAGGTTATCAAGCGCAAATTTCAACTTTAGAAAGCCAAAAAGGTGAACTTGAAGAAGACATCGCAGAGTATACTCAGCAAGTATCAAATTTAGACTCTCAAATTGAAAGTTTACAAAATCAAATATCAGAGCTTGAATCTTCCGCCGAAGATAATTTAGAAGAGATCTCATCATTGCAAAGCCAAGTATTGGCATTGCAAGAAGACAAGGCTGCTCTTCAAGAAAGCAATGCGGGATATTTGCAACAGATCTCAAACTTGGACGCTGAAATTGAAGAGCTAGAGAGCCAGGTTGGAGAGCTTGAAGCAACTAACGCAAATAATGCATCACTGATTGAAGGTTATCAAACCCAAATTTCAACTTTAGAAAGCCAAAAAGCTGAACTTGAAGAAGAGAATAGTAATTATGAAGAATCAATGCTCAACTACCAAGGACAGATTGCTATTTTACAAGGGCAAATATCTAGTTTAGAAACACAAATTGCTGAGCTCGAGGAAGAGCTAGAACAATATGTTCCACAAGTGAAAGATACATGGTCAAAAAAAGAATGGACCGGAATGAATACAGCACTGTCACAAACTCAAATGTTTGATGGGAAAGATGTTTGGAAATTAGATGGTGAAATTTATTATTCAAATGGAACTAAGCAAAAAGTGCTAAACAAAGAAAATTCAGCATGGGAGAACAAGACCTGGAATGGCTTAAGCAATTTCAATGGCGACTGTATTTGGACTGACGGAGTAAACACTTATTATTCTAATAATGACGATCAATATGTGCTTAATAAAGAGACATCAACGTGGGAGAACAAGGTTTGGAATATCCCTGAGAATATAGGATTAGCAGGGAGTCACATTTGGACAGATGGAACAAACATTTATTATAGCGTATACGGAAGCAATTTTGTTTTAAATATAGAGACATCAACGTGGGAGAACAAAGCTTGGAATGGTTATAGCGATTTGCATGGCGATGCCATTTGGTCCGACGGACAAAACATTTATTATTCTCCTGGGGATGGTTCTAACTATATTTTAAACAAAGAAACTTCTACATTTGAACTAAAAGAAGAATGGACCGAAAAGATTTACGGGAAAGGAATCTGGACAGATGGTCAAAGCACATACTTTTTAAATCATTATTACAGCTATGTATTAGACGAAAATACAGATTCTTGGAAAGAGCAAGTTTGGAACGGAATGGATGCATTGGAAAATCTAGGAACTTTTGAAGAAGGGAACATCTGGACAGATGGAACAAACATTTATTACGACAAAAACATGTCTCACTATGTTCTAACATAAAGGATAACAAAAATGTTTAAAAAGAATCCGCTCATCGTCAAGACTTACAAATTGCCATTAATCAAAAGAGTGGCACAAAACTACCCATACTATCGTGCGCTCTTTTGGCTCGTGGTTGTTACTGCAATCATTGTGCCAACGATGGCTGCCAACAACTGGGACACAATTTGGCTTTTGTATTTTATTCCACTTGAAATTTTGGTTGTATGGCAAATAGTGACGGCAATATTTACAGTAACCTACCAAGCCAAATATGCGATGTTTGTTGAGCAAGCAAAAAATAACCCGTCGCATGCAACAATCAACACTGGAGCCCCAGGAACGGGCAAAAGCCTTGAGGCAAGAGCCGAGGTGTCGGCAATGGGGCAAGGATCCTGGGAAAAGCTCTCAGAGGAGTATTGGTTTGTTTTAAATAAAAAACAAAGAACACCAGAACTTTTGACAGAAGATGATAAAGAAATAATTGAGTCGTATGAGTTTAATGTCAACTCTGGTGGTATTCCTTGCGTAGGGACCAATATTCCCATGTATAGCGAGAAATATAGGCGCTACGCACACAAAATAGTTCCAGAACACGTAAAACAAGAAAAAAGACTGCCGTACCGTATTGCTTTTTGGATGGATGAAATTGGCACTGTATTTGACCCGAAACTACACTTAGACTCCGGTAATTTAGCTAAGTCTAAAGAAATAGGGGACTTTTGCCGATTTGATCGACAATTTGGCGAATTTCGCTTTGTTGGCACAGAACAGGAGGCCTCAAATATTTATAAAGATATTAGACGAGTTGTTGGTCTTCAACGATTGTTTACTGAAACAAAAGTAGTGTTAAAGCCCAAAATTCTAAGTTGGGTATATAAAAAATTAATGGTTCATTTTACAAAAAAAATGAGCGCTAAACAGTCTAAACACTTTTCGTCGTTTATGAGGCTGTACAAAAAATTCCTAGCAAATTGTGGCTTTTTTAGGCTTAAATATCGGCTAATTTCAAACACAGAGACGGGATCAACAATAGATGTTACTGGACAAACGCGAAATAAAACAATATATCTCCCTTGCGCGTTTGATAGCATCTATGAGACACGAGCTTTTAGATCTTCTTATTTAGCAAAGGACAAGCCGTTAGATCTTGAGGTTTGGTCTGATTTAAGAATGTTGAAATCAGATGCAATGAAATTTTTGCGAGCAACAAACTTTTATGAAAGACAAAAGAAAAAGGAAGAGAAGGAAGCTGAGAAAAAGAAATAATCGAAACGCCTTTAAAAAAGGCGTCTTGCAGAATTGACCATCTGCAACTGATGAGATAGGTCTAAAAGGAGTGAAAAATGACAAGAGAAGAGTTAGAAAAAGCAATCAAGAACGGCGAGAGCCTTTGGTATATTTTTATGAAAGAAATTTTCAAGATTGAAATTAAAAAACATATTAATCAATTTATAAGCAGAGATAATGAATATTGTTATACTGATGAAAAAAAAGTAGATAGATGTTTTTCCATAGAAGTTTTATTTAAAACCCAAGCCGAAGCTGAACACTACTTGCACCACGCAAATGTCGAAAGGGTTGAAAAGTTGCCATTTTTGACTTGGGAAGAGTTTAAGAATAAGGAACGAATTACATTTACTACTCCAACTAGGTTTATTTGTGCATTATCATATTTAGACAATATTTTGACACTATCTGTTGGAAAGAACAATGAATGCACAAGAAGGTTTGTTTGGGACTTAACCGAAGCCAACTTTTACAAAGCCTATGACGAAGCAGTTCGGCTGTTTAAGGGGGATGTATGAAAGTGAGTCAATGTAGAAAATGTAAGTACTACAAACGCAAAGTTTGGTCAACAAGTTATAAACCTGCAAGTTATCGCAAAATAGGCGTATCTCACGCTTATGGGTATTGTGAATTATGCAATCAAAGATGTTTAGAAATTAAAAAATGTAAGGAGCAGTTATGAAAGAAATATGGTTAAAAGCAGAGATTAGCACTTTAAAAAGCGAAAAAGAAAATCTTATGCGAACTTTGGAAGAAAGTGCCGAAGAGATAAGTGAGCAAGACAACAAGTGGCAGAAGCTGAAAGAGTGGTTAGAAGAACAACAAAATAATTTTAAATTGATAAGTAAAACTTTAGGAAAAGCTGATTACGTTCTTCTTTCAAATTGTATTAAAAGTGTTTTGTCTCAAATGGCAAAGTTGGAGGGAGAAGATGAGTGAGAAAGAAAAAGCAACAAGAGATTATTTAGAAACTCTGTCAAAAGACCAAGTCATTAATCTTTGTTTACAATTTATGTTTGATGTTGAAGTTTCGGAGCGACAAATTGACCAACTCAAACAGCAACTCGCTGAAAAAGACAAAGAGGTTGAAAAGTTAACAGAAAAAAATAATGAAGTAGTTAAAAATTTCTATGACCTTGTAAAGCAAACAGAAGATTTTAATCACGAGCAATATAAAGAACAAATGAGTCTTATTGATGAGATAGAGGAATTTAAGCAGAACCAAACCCAACTCGCAATTCAGGAACTTGAAAAAGTCAATGGCATTTTGACAGATACAATTATTGAAGTTACTTAAAATGAATTTGATTTAAACAAACTTTGTTATTTGGAAGAAATATCAGCAAAATTTTACGAAAAAATACACCAGCAAATCAAAGAGTTAAAAGGAGAAGGATATGGGAGAAAGATTGACGGAGCATAACAAAACAGGTTGGGTATTGAAACTTGATACTCCACAAAACGAATTTGAAGCAAGACAACAGCTTATGAGTAAATTTAAACTTGCTTGCGAAAAACTCGGCAAACTCGAAGATATACTCGAAAATCATGGCATTAAAGACTTAGAGCAGTTAGACAAAGCATTGATTAAATTAATAGAAGCAAGAGCATTTGAGAGAAAAATTGAAATTTTGACAACTGATCGTGACACTTGGAAAAGGGCTTGCGAGTTGGTGTGTAAAGAAGCGCCGATACATTGCCCTGACCCACCAGAATATTATAATGCGCAGAATGAATATGGAAGTGATGAACCTTATTATATTCAAGTAAGTGCTTGTGAATTTAGTGATGATGTAGGAAGATGCCGAGAATGTCAAATGGACTACTTCTACCAGCAAGCGAAAAAGGAAAAGGAGGAAAAATAAATGGCGCTTGTATGGATGTTTTTTTGTGATTTGTAATTTGGGGAATTAAAACTTGTTGGGAATATAATGTTGCAAAATAGTTAGAGAAATGGAAGATAGAGTTGATTTGAAAGTTTTATTGTATGTAAAAACTTAAGTCCGATTTTCTTGTTAGTAATAAAATATATGCTGACACACTCGCACGTACACGCACACGAGAGTGTAGCAGTGTGCGTGTGAGTGTGTTCAGTGTTTTATTTGATCAAGAAAATCGGACAAGTTTTCAACATAAGCTAAAAAATCTCTCATATCATCCAAAATATTTAATCAAAAAAACCGCTTAAAAAAAGTTTAATAATAAAAACAAAATTTGTTTTATTAAAAAATGTTGAAAACTTATTAAAAATAGCCTTCACAAAGTGAAGGCTTAAGCGAGTTGCGGTTGCGCAACTGAGGAATTTAAACAAATGGGAGGGAAAAATGAAAGATGTACAAGAAATGCTCGAGGAGATCAAATCAAAAAAATCGTTGAATCAAGTCCAGCTCGCAAAGCTCCTTGGTGTGAATAAAAGCCAAGTATCGCGCTGGCTTGACGGAGCAGTGCCTAAGCTTCATATGGTTAAAAAAATTAAGGCCATTTACGACAAAGAGGTTGCATGATGAAAAGAAACAATGAAGCATTAAAAAGAAATGCATTTAAAACGCAATTTTTTGATGGAGTTGTTTTAGAGGGGCAATTTGAATTTCCAAAAGTTTATGCGCAATCGATTGATTTTGATTGTGAGTTTTTGCCGTTCAATATTTACAGGGGAGTCAAAAATAAAAGCAATGTTGGAGTTCACTTTTTTGTCGATGACTACCATTTCGAGTGTCTTTGGCAAAATATCGAAAGATATGTTGACATGCTGAGAGAAGCAAGAGCTGTGATAGGTCCGGATTTTTCTGTGTATGAAGATATGCCAATCGCAATGCAAATTTACAATACATACAGAAATCGAGCTGTAACTGCATATTTGCAGAGTAGAGGTGTTAAGATAGTGCCTGTAATATCCTGGTCAGATAAAAGCTCTTTCAAGTGGTGTTTTGACAGCATCGAAAAAGGCAGTGCTGTGGCCATCTCATCAAATGGCGCCACAAAAAACAAATCAGCTTTGCAAGCTTTTTTAAAGGGCTATCACAAGATGAAAGAAGAAATAACGCCATCGCAAATATTGTTTGTTGGCCGGATTCCAAAAGAGCTCGAAAAGGAACAATTGATAAAAATAAAAAGCTTTTCCCAGATTTTAAAAGAAAAGTTGGGAGGATAGTATGGGAGGAAGAGGCGGCAGAATATTCCAGGAAACCGGGAAAGCGTCAAAATTGCCGATTTTTGAGGATGAACGCAGAATTCAACAACCAGATAGTTACAACAAGAAGAAGTTGTCAGAGCTAGGGCTTACAGAACATCTGCATTTTAGAGCGACAACAAATATAAAGATGCATGAGCGAGCTCATTTTATGGACCACACAGAACAAGCTGGCGTGTTTGACAAAACTGGTAAGATGTTGTATCATAAAAGAGGGGAGCAAACTAGTGTGAGTATTCCTTCAGAACTGGCCAAAGGCAATATTTGCACGCATAATCACCCGGCGACAATTCCAGTCCCGTCACCGCAAGATGTCAGGTCGTTTGTTTACTCAGAGCAATATGAAGAGCGAGTAACAGGCCTATCTGGTCAAGTGGTAAGATTGTGGCACAAAGATTATACAAAACGAGATAAGGCCAAGCTGGAAGCTTTTATTTCTGACTATGAAAGAACTTTTAACAATGCAACACAAAAAGCAAAGGAGGCTTATCTTGCGAAAAAGGACGCAAAAATTTTAAAAGAAAGATATGAAGGTATGACGGAACACTATTTGGACAATTTCCCAGATTACATAACTACACAAATTGCCTATCTCGAAAAGCACATGAATTTTGAAAAATATGGAATAAGCTATTCTAGAACAAAGGAGTTTTAATATGTTTCAACCAACATTGCGTGATTTAGATGATTTTGAGTATGATCTAATTATTGCCAATCCAGATGTTACAGATGAAGAGGTAAGGGAGAGGCTTTATAAAACACCATATACAAAAGAAGAAGTTGACAAATATATGGTGTCAGAGCAAAGAAAAAATAGCGAATGGCTAAAAAAAGCTCGAGAAAGGGCTTCTAAAACGCGCTGAGACAGATTTCGTTTAAATTTTTTGAAAAATTTCCGGCAAAAAAGACTGTTTTTGCAATACAAAACAGCCTAGCTTTTGTTTTAAAAAAGCCGAAAGGTAAACTTTCGACTTTTTAGGTTACTCCTTATTTAAAATTATGGGGTCAGAAGAGGGGTCAAAATCTCTATTTGCCTTTAATTTAAAGCTATGTAAGCTTTTTAAAATAGTCTTTTAATCAAGGGGTCCCGGGTTCGAGCCCCGGGTAGGCCACCAAAAAAAAAGACCGTTTTGGGTCTTTTTTTATTGCCCGGGGCTTGCAAAGATTTTCAATTTTTGCGCAAACTCCGTTTGCCGAACCCGTGGACAAGTCCCGGTCGGAGCAGGTAAGAGTACTTTGTTTATGTGTTTGAAAATTTGATAAAATACTATAACAAATCAGTTATTTCAAGATAAATATAAGGTGGTGCATAACGATACAATTGTTACTACCAGAAAAATAAATATTACGCTTATCAAAGCAACAATAGCAATTGTGCGATAGATTTTGTTCTTATATAAACATACTGAAAGAAATGCAAGAATACAACCCGATGGTATAAAAAAGAATATTGATAATAATCTTGAAATTTGCATTAAAATCACAGATTGAGTCAAAAAAGCATAAAGTATAAGAAAAATTTCTCCTGCAAAAATGAAGAGACAAGCAATTATGCTCAACACACCATTTTCGGTTTTCTCATCAGCTTTTTCTTCACTAGCTGGTTTGTAATAATCGTTTTGAGCTCCACAATTTGCACAAACTTGTTCATTTTCCTTTAATTCTGCTCCACATTTTTCACAAAACATCTTTTATCCTCCTAAATCTGAATCTGTCAGTGTCAACATCAAAATTCCGGCAATGGTATTGCAACATATCAGGCAAGCCACAGCTATACCCGTAAGCTCGTTTGCTTTCTTGGCTTTTTTTATCGCCTCTAAAACAAAGGCGCCAACAATTGTTGGAATGAATAAGGCAAAAATTCCAAGAATCATGCTTAAAATGGTCAAAATATTTATTGCTGTTATTTTGCCGCTTGATGAGCTTCTAGCAGGAGCTTCAGAATTTGTCTTGCTGTATCCACAGTTAGGGCAAAACTTGGCTTCTTCAGGAAGCTCTTTTCCACAATTTCTGCAAAACATGAATAATCCTCCTTTATCTTTATTATATACGAGAATTTTTCGTAAGTCAACAAAATAACGAAATTTCTTCGTATAATAATGTTGTGGAAATTGGGCAGACAATAAGAGAACTTCGCAAAGAAAGGGGGCTATCGCAGGAAGAGCTTGCGAAACTTTTGTTTTTAAGCCAAGACACGATATCTCTCTGGGAGAGGGGAAAGAGTTTGCCAGATGTTGTGGCAGTCATAAAACTGACAAAGATTTTTAATGTAACCAGTGACTACATTTTAGGCATTGAAAAATAAAACAAACCACTTTTTATGGTTTGTTTTTTATTAATTTAGTTATATAAATGCATACAAAAAGAAAAATCCACTTCTCTTTATGTCAATTTTTATTGTTCAACTTTATTAGAGAAGTTGTTAATGAAAATGTATTGTTATTGACAATTATTATTTTTCTGTATATAATTAATATAGTTTTATCAAGCGAGGTTGTAATTTAATTAAGGTTTATAATGGAGGGGAAATGAACGATTATAATTTATTTGACAATAGAAGGGCTAATGCTTTCGATTTTAAGGAATTAATGCAAATTTTTTTAGAAGGGCATACAAAGACTGACAAACTTTTGAGAACATCAAAACCAAGACCAAGGCGACGAGAGGTGACATCTGAGGATGTAGAGAATTGGGAAAAGAGGATAATTCCGTTTTATGAGCAAAGACGAGCCGTTCTTGAATCAGGTGCAGATGGAGTATATGTTTTTCCGAATCGTTTCAGAAAGACTCTGGTGTCGAGCAATGATGGTGATGGTTTCGCAAGAATATACATAGGCATACATACACGTTATTTAATTGAATTTTTTAGCATGCTGGAAGATCTTTTGGCTGGGGAAGATGTTGATTATCACTATAAGTTTTTTGAGCCATTTGAACAAAATTCTAGTGATAGAGCGGTAATATATACAAATGATGGTTTGTTTAAAGTCGTTGAAGCAATTGAAAAAATTAAAGAAAGCAAACCATATCTCTTTGAGGGTGCTGGGGATAAGTTTTTAACTACAAAAGTATATGACGGCGTTTCAATTGCAGGAGATTTGGACTCCTCTTTTACGAAAACTTTTTCTAGCTTAATAGATATATTTGTTCGTAGAATTTTACAAGACTATCAATTTGGTGGAGTGGATAAATTAGATAGTTTTATTCAGTCCATTTTATTTAAATTAAAAGATGATCCGCGCGCAGTAAAGGTTTTTGGGTTTAATAAAGATGAATTGACTGATTATAACAAGTTAAAATCTTATATTCCACAAATTAAAGAGGTTTTAGCTAAAAAAATGGATAAATTTTTATCAGGAGATCCTTTCTCTTACTCAGTGTGCAATGTTATTATAAAGAAGCCTAAAGGTATTAAGAGTAGCGGTTTTTTTATAAATTTAGTATTAGCATTCATGTTTACTCTTTCTAAAAATGAGCAAGATGAAATTATAGAAAAATTAACGAATTATAAGTTGTTTGTGCAGTTGTTGCCAGAACTAACAAAAATGCATCAGTTCAATAGGGTACGTCAGAGCCAAATTTCTAAAAGAAATATTTGTTTTTTTGAAGATGAATTAGAAATTTTAAAGCAAAGTTATGAAAAGTTTTTAGTTGAAAAACAAAAGGAACAGGATAAATATTTAGAGCTTTAATCAAAGATAGGTTTTATAAAAAAATTCAAATAGCTATTGACTTTTTGGCGTGAATGTTATATACTAAAAATGATTAAGGAGTGAAATTGTGAAAAATATAGTGATTTCAATGCTTAATATCCCGATGACTATAACAGTTTTGTTATAGTGTTTTTGGGTTGCCAATTTTTGTTTTTTAGAGCGGTAGTCAAAAACACTGACTATCGCTTTTT
>CALVMU010000022.1 GCA_944348085.1 uncultured Clostridia bacterium | reverse complement strand
AAGCCTGGTGGAGAATCTGCTGTTGCAAAACGACAAGAAGTTGGTCGTGGGCTTCGTATTGCTGTTAATATGCTTGGAGAAAGGGCAGATGTGCAATACTGTGGCGTTACTGGCAATAATTTTCACAAAATTAATATGCTTACAGTGGTTGCTACTGATAGTTATAAAAATTTTGTGTCTGATATTCAAAAAGACATTAAAGCAAATCTTGCAGACAGACCTACAAAAGCCAACAAAGAATATTTTAAAGGCAAAACAATTAGTGATGGCACTAACCTTATTATTGTTGATGATAGAACTGCTAATAGAATAGAGGGCTATTTAGACAATAATGGTTATATTGATGAAAATTATAATTTGACATCATCTTATTTTATAGACAAAGAAAACAATGCATTAAAAGAATTGCCTGAGACATTAAGTCTTTATGCGGATAGCATTTACAGACTTATTGATGGTATATTTAATGAAAAAGCTATTGATACTATGATTGAAGATGGAAATCAAACAACAATAATTGACAATGCATTAAATGATAATTTTGCAAAAAAAGAGTTTCAAACATTATGGAATTATATAAATCATAAATATGCTTATAAAGTTGAGTTTGACAGTGATGAACTTATTAAAAAATCTATTCAACATATAAATGATAAACTTTTTGTATCAGATATGAAATATACTGTAACCATTGGTGAACAAAGAAGGTTGTTAGATGAAAGTCAAGTTCAAAGAGGAGATTCTTTTGGAACAACTAAAACGAGAACTGAAAGTATTGTTAATGCAGTATCAGATAGTACTAAATATGATTTGGTAGGCAAGATAGCTATTGGTACTAAACTAACAAGAAAATCAATTGTTCGAATTTTGCAGGGGTTGACTGAAAATAAATTTTATATGTTTAGGCTAAATCCTGAAGAGTTTATCTCTAAAGTAATTAAACTTATTAATGAACAAAAAGCAACTATGATTATTGACCATGTTTCTTATAATATGATTGAAGGAACATATGATACAGATATTTTCACTTCAAATCAAACAAAAACAGATTATAATAAAGCTTTTCGTGCTAAAAAAGCAATACAAGATTATGTATTTACAGACGGAAGTGCGGAAAAATCAGTTGAAAGAAAATTTGCTGAAGATTTAGATAATGCTGAAGAGGTATGTGTTTATGCTAAACTTCCAAGAACTTTTGCGATACCAACTCCTGTTGGGAATTATGCTCCAGATTGGGCAATAGCTTTTAATGATGGATATGGAATCAAACATATTTATTTTGTAGCAGAAACTAAAGGTACAATGGATAGTTTAGAATTAAGACCTATAGAACAAGCAAAAATTAAATGTGCAAGAAAACTTTTTAATGAACTTTCAACAAGTAAAGTAAGATACCACGATGTAACAAGCTACAGCGATTTGTTAAACGTTATGAAAAGTATTAATTAAAGACTTACAAACGGACTAATTTTTATTGATAAAAAGAGGAATAATATGGATAAAGAAAAAACAGGGTTTATTTATATCTTAACAAACGAAGCTTTTCATAAGTCTAATTGGGTAAAAATAGGTTATACTGAAAATTTAGAACAAAGGTTAAAGAATTTATACAATACTTCAGTTCCTACTCCTTTTCAAGTTTATGCTACATATGAAGTTCCAGCTTCTGCTGGAATTGCAGACAAATCTTTGCATAGATTAATACAAAAGTTAAATCCAGAACTAAGATTGTCGGAGAATAGAGAATTTTTTGAAATTGAACCTTGGGATGCTTATGATATTCTTGAAGCAATGGCTCAAATTCATGGAAGAGAAGATAAATTAAAACAATATAAAGATAATATTTTTTATCAGAATCCTGAAAAAGTTAATGAGAATGTTAGTTATAGTGTAGAATTGCTGTTTCCAGAAAATTCTTTTGTTAGGGGGTTGTATGAAAAATTTAGGGCAATTATTATGAATTTATATCCTGATTTAAAGATAACAGCTTTAAAAAATTACGTTGGTTTTAAAAAGGGGAAGAAACACAACGTTGTATCATTGTGGCCTAGAGAAAGTTCTATAGAAGTTGTTTTACATGCAAAACTAGGAATAATAAATGATAGTAAAGATATAATTTATGATATATCCAATAGAATGTGGACGAATGCTCAATATGCTTTTAGGTTTGATGAAACAACAGATATTGAAGATGTAAAAAATTTGATAATTCAAACATATAATAACGTGAAATAAAAAAGGCAACTATAAAAGTTGTCTTTTTTATTAATACATCTAATTTATTAATAAATTTATAATTAATAATATGATTGTTTAGTATATTTTCAAAAGTTATAGTTAAAAGATGCTCGTAGTAAAGTTGTCGAATATTTTGCTTTGTTGAGTAATATGATTATTTTATTTATAATTTATATTAACATAAAAATTTTAATTAATAATAATTTTTTGCTAAAAACAACTTTCATCGATTAATGGAATAATATCAATTGCAGGTTCTTCATAAGGATGTGATTTTCTAATAGCTTCACAAACTTTTTTAACATTTTCTACATTACATATTGCTTCTAATTTTTCCTCTTCAACAAATTCTAGTTGATTGTTATTGCCAATATAAGGTTTTGCGTTATTGTTTGGAATAAAGGTTCCAATACATTTTGTAGATGATGAACAAAATGAGTAGTTACCGATTAAACCTGCACCTGCTTCACACATAGCAATTCTAACATCATTAACATTTTCCATCGGAATAGTAACAAAAATTTTAACTTTTTTATCAAAAATCATTTAAAACCCCTTTATTATACTAAAAATTAAAAATAATTATTTTTTATATTATATAATAAAAAATTAAAATAACAAATAATTCTACAAACAAATTTTAATGTATTAGTTCTATTTATAAAAGATATTCTATATTTAGCTTAATAAATAATTAATATTTTTTAAATATAATGATCATTAATAAAAACTATTTTAATTATTTATGACATAAATCTTATCGCTAACTTTAACAGCATGATGAGTTGTACCGTTTATTATTTGGTTTATGTATTCAGGTTTGCCATCAGTAGTAATTTAGAAGAAAATAGTGTTATATAATGTTTTAATGGTTACAGTTTATATATATTATACCTTCTATTTTTTATTAATAAATATTTCATTTATAGAATTAAAAAATGTTTGCAATTAGATATTTGTTATGATATTATCATAATACTTGGGAAACCAAGTGTGTTGAAGGAGGTGATGCTCGCTATGAAGATTCTTCTTGAAGCAGTAATGCAGATTGTTTTGGAGAAGGTCAAAGATGAGTAAGTTGGGCTCCTGAATGGTTAAAACCGCAGGTCGCCTCCTGATTTCGTAAATATATAGCCTTAAGCTATTTCATATAAAAGAGAGAATTTCTCTCTTTTTTATTTTAATTTTTAAAGACAAAGCTTTATTTTATTACTTTTTAATTATATAAATCTAATATTTATTAAAAATCAAATGATTTATTTAAGTATTCATGGTGTTGTCCGTTTTTTTGGACAATAAAAAAGTTATAATACTTATAAATTCAAAAGGAGGATAATGTATGAAGGAATTTGATGATATTATTGGGTACGATTCAATTAAATTAGAATTAAAAAGAGTATGTGATATGGTGCGTAATCCAGAGAAATATGAAAAACTTGGTGTGAAGATGCCAAAAGGGATTATGCTTTATGGACCTCCTGGAGTAGGAAAATCTTTATTTGCTAAAGCGTTTATTGATGCTTGCGGTACTCAATATTTTATATGTAGAAAAAATCAACCTAATGGAGATTTTGTAAAACTCATAAAGGAAATATTTGAGGAAGCGAGAAATAACACGCCATCAATTGTTTTTCTTGATGATATGGATAAATTTGCTAATCAAGATGATAAACACAAAAATGCAGAAGAGTTTATAACAATACAATCATGTATAGATGAAAATAGAGATAAAGCTATTTTAGTTTTTGCTACAGCTAATGATTTAAGTTTAGTGCCTGAGTCTTTGATGAGGACTGGAAGATTTGATATTTCTATTAATGTAAAGAAACCTAAAGGAACAGATGCTGTAAAAATTGTTAAACACTACTTATCACAAAAGAAATATGTTGCTAATATTGATGCTGAAGAAATAGCAAAAATATTAAACGGAATGTCCTGTGCAGAACTTGAGAGTATAATCAATCAAGCTGGAATATATGCTGGTTATGCAAATAAAGAACAAATTGAATTTTATGACATCATAAAAGCTTGTAAAAGAGCAGTATATGATGCACCAGAAACAATTAAAAGTCAAGATAAAGAAACAAGTGAATACACATTTTATCATGAAGCGGGTCATGCGTTAATATCAGAAATTTTAGAGCCAGGGAGCGTTACTTTGATTTCTGCTGAAAATTATGATGGTAGTGTTGGAGGATTTACATCTTATTATAGATTAGATAATTATTGGGACAGTTACGAACTAATGGAAAATAGGGTTTGTGTTCTTTTAGGAGGGAAAGCAGCAACAGAAATTGTTTTTGGGGAAGTGGATGTAGGTTGTTTTACAGACTTACAACGGGCTTTTGGAGTTGTAAATAGATTTGTTGCCGAATATGGAAGTACAGGATTTATAAATTGTAGTCAAAGACCAAATTATGATTTGTCAGATCAGATAAAGTTTCAACAAGATAGTGTTGTAGCATTAGAAATGGCTAGATATTATAAAAAGACCAAAGAAATTTTAATTAAACATAGAAAATTATTAGAAGCTATTGTTAAAGAAATTAAAGATAAAAAGACATTGCTTGGAAGTGATATTCAAAGAATAAAAAAGAAGATTAAAGAAGAGGTATAAGAAGTTATTATCATTAAAAGTATAAGTTTGAATGGGTAATGAAATGGAGTAATAGATTGTTACTTAAGAAATGGAATACATTTTTATTAGAAACTTTATTAGTTAATTAAAAATATTGATATTTAATTTGAAAAATATAAAAACTTTGTTATAATATTTTATATTAATTTGAGGTGATTAATGTTGCCTGGGAATAAAAAACTTTTAATTTTATATATTTTAGATATCTTGAAAGATTTCAGTGATGAAAATCATTTGCTTTCGCAAAACGATATTATGAAAAAATTATATTCTATTTACGGTGTTGAATGTGATAGAAAGTCAATTGGCGCAAATATAGATAGTCTTATAGACTTTGGATATGGTATAGTTAAGACAAGAAAAGGAAGTTTTCTTGCAGAAAGAGAATTTGAACCAAGTGAAGTGCAATTTTTAGTTGATGCAGTATTTTCAAGTAGATGTATTAGTAGTAAGCATTCAATAGATTTGGCAAAAAAATTGTCTTCCACATTGAGTAATTATCAAAGAAAACAATATAATTATGTTTACAAATCAAATGAGTTAAATAGGACTTCAAGTAAAGAATTATTCTATAATATTGATATAATAAATGAGGCAATAGAAAAAGATAAACAAATACAATTTAACTATAAAAAGACAACTTTTAAAAATGTAAATTTGAAAGATAAAACTTATGTTGTAAATCCTTATTATTTAATCAATAATCAAGGCAAATATTTCTTGGTATGTAACTATGATTATTTTAATGAAATAGGAAATTATAAGGTCGAAAGAATTTATAATATCAAAATATTAGATTCACCAAGAAAACCGATCAATAAATTAAAAGAGTTTGAAAATGGATTTGATATTGTTAAATATGCAAATGAGAATATTTATATGTTTTCGACAAAAAGTATTGATGCGCTTTTAAAACTTTCTAGTGACAAATCGTCAATTCCAGTAGAGGAATGGTTTGGGAAAAATGCAACGTTTTTTGAAAAAGATAGCAATCTATATGCAAAGATTAATGCTAATGAAACTTCGTTGATATATTGGTGTATTCAATATGGTGAAGATGTGGAACTGCTCGAGCCTAAAGAGACCCGAGAAAAAATAAAAAATATAGTAAATATAATTAAACAAAAATATGAATAGGAGGAAATTATATGGAAAATGTAAAAGAAAATAAAATTTTATTAGAAGAGATTTTTAAAGATTTGATGAATAAAGATAGACTTAAAGTTAAGTTTAATATGAATTATGGAGATATTACAATTAAAGCTTTAAATTTATTACTTGATGATGATCATAAATGGTATTTAATGAATGCACATAAAGAAAAAAATGGGAACCATAATTTAGAAAAATGTGACTATCTATTGTCATTTGCACAATATTATCCATATGGAAAAGAATATTTTTTATATGGTGGTTTCTTTAAGGTTAATCATGAGGCAACTCAAGAAAACGCAACTGATTATGTGCTTGAAGAACTTGATCAGTTTAAACAATACAAAAAAAGATTAATCATTAAATTAGAAAAACCTCTTGGACAATCTTATAATAGAACTTGGAATAATATAATTAACAATTGCAGTCCAGAGATTTATGAAATTTTACCTAATCCCAAATTAAAACCATTCCTTGGATTTAATTCAGTAAGTTTGACACATGAAGAATTGCAAATTATATTTAAAAATCTTGAACCAGAATGGAAAAATCAACTATCATCAGTAAAAGGAATTTATTGTGTAACGGATAGAGGAAATGGTAAATTATATATTGGTTCAGCTTATGGTGCTAATGGAATTTGGGGGAGATGGGGGTCATATGCTGATATGAAAAATTTGACTGGTGGAAATAAAATTTTTGAAGAATTAAAATTCAAGGATGGAAAATATATTATTGAAAACTTTACATACTCAATTCTAGAAATTTTTGATCCAAAGACAAAAGATGAATATATTTTGGAAAGGGAAAGTTATTGGAAAAAAGTCTTTGATTCAATAAAAAATGGGATGAATCGTAATTAAAAATAGGATAGTGGAAACTATCCTATTTTTATGACTAACAAAATGTATTTAAAGCAATTCATGTAATGATATTTTGATTGATAATTAGTTTTTGTATCTATTTATCAATATACAATCCACCGCCAGGGATTTTTACTATTTTGTAGCCAAATTCTATTAAAGCATCTATATTACTTGCAACCGTTTTACGGGTACACTTGAAGCCGAGTAAATGTAAAGCTTTTGTAATAGTTTGTTGAGTAATAGGGTGGTCTTGAGATGAACCATCTTTTAACATTTTTAATATGTATAATATAATTGTTTTATTTGATTTTTGTTTTCCCATAAAATACCTTTTTAAACATTATAACATCCTTTTATAAATTTTCAAAATAAAAATAAGTTCGAAATTTAAGGTCTTGCTTTAAATCTAAAGCCTTCTGGCAATTTTACATCATTTAAAAATTCTCCCATAGAACATAAAATTTGTTCTACTTTTGAATATGTTTGGTTGTTTTCTTTATAGGCACAGAAATATAAATCATAAATTTTGTAAACACGAATTTCATTCTCAAGTTCTAAGAATAGTAATTCGAAGTGGTCGATAGTACTATTAAGTTTTTCAGAAAAAGTTGTTTCTAATCTATTTATCTCTTTCAAACAAAATGCTGTTTCACTTTTATTTTCTGGAGCTAAAACATTAATTAAAGAGTATTCTCCAAAGACGCTTTTTACTCTTATAGGATCATCTACTTCGTACCCATATCCTTTACGAGATACTATTTCGTAATGGCACACTTCTTTATTTAAGTTTAAAAATTTTTCTTTAATTGATTGCATAACTTTCTCCTTTTGTTTTTCCAGGTTTTATGCCTTTCACTCTAATTATAACACACTGCTTGTGTAAAAAATGACACAAGATATATGTTATACTATCAGTAGAAAGGAAAAAGGAGAAAAATATTATGAGTTTAAAAAATATAAGTGGAACACCTTGGCATGTAGGGTTTGGAGATAAATGTAAAGATTCACGAAGACATAAATCAAAATGTATTTATTATCAAAACGGATATTGTAGTTTTAGGGTTCAAAATTGTATTGGTTCTAGTCATTGTGAATGTTATGAAAGTTTTACAGGAAAAGGAAATAAAAGATAGAATCTATATTTTTCATATTAAAAAATTATACTTTCAGTAAAAAGACTTTTATCTTGTTTATATATGCATATTCGATAGTTTGTTTTGTTCCACCATTGGAGCCATTGAACACAGCTATAAGTAAATTTGAGTTGTCAATCATATATTGGTTTCTTTTTTGCATACATCCATTATAATAATTTGAATTGCTTGTATAAGTTATTTTGTCTGCTAGAGATAATATTTTGTTATATCTATCAATACTTTCCTTTTTCCATTTTTCAGTTTGGCTTTTGCAAGGAATTGCACACTCTAACTTAATGTTAGGGTGTTTTGTTTTAATTTTAAAATAATTTCAGCGCAAAGCATATCAATTCCTAGTGCCATACCGCTTATAAAATAAATATATCCAGCTTTGATAGATTGATTAATAATCTTTTTAAGTTTATTTTTAAAAACAAAAAATTTTATACCTTTTTCTTTGTATCCCCAAGGTAAATTTTTAGGTCTGTGACCAGTGAAACAACATGTATAGAATTTTCTATCTTTCATAAAAATATTATAGTATAGAAAATTCTATAATTCAAGTATTTATATAGAAAATTCTATAAAATTTATATAGAGAGGTAAAATATGGATTTTATAGATATTTTAAAAGATATAATGATAGACTTTAATTTAAATCAATCACAATTAGCAGATAAGATTGGTGTAAAACAAAGTCAAATAAGTGAATGGCTTAAAGGTAAAAGTAAACCAGGGTATGATAGTATCAAAGCAATTTGTATTGCTCTTGATATTTCAGCAGATAGATTACTAGGATTAGACGAAAAATAGAGAGTTTAATATTTGTATAAAATATTTTTTTAACTTTTATTTGTGTAACTTTTTGAAAAATAAATTGATTTATTAGGAGTTTGTAATGATTGAGTAAAAAGAATACTACACAAGGCGAGATATTGAAAACTATATGAAAAATAGTGAATACAGTTTTTGTATTTGTAATTCATTAAAAGAATTGGCAAAAGCGGAAGATTTGGAAAATTTGAAACAGTATGGGATTGATTTTGATGATATTTATGAATTTTACAAATCATATGTTTAAGCCTGAAAATTCAAGATGTTACACAATCAAGGGAAATATATACCCAGATGATGAATATGGTTTAAATATATTTTTTATAAATTATAATAAAGATGATATTCCAACTGCTATGTATATAGATTCGCCTTGGTCAAAAGGTTTGAAAGATATAACTATAATGGTTAATATTTCATTAAAACACAATAATAAGTAAATATTTTATATATAATTTTTCAAAATTATATTTTTGCAATGTGATTATTAAAAAAGATGAATAAAGTAAAATATAAATTAAGTTAGGAGGATTGTATATGGGAAAATTGGTTTTATTATGTGGAAAGCCTGGTTGTGGAAAAACAACTTTGGCAAAATTTTTAGAAGAGAAGTTTAATTTTATACATTTTTCAGCTGATTATTTTATGTTAAGTTTATTTGGGGAAATAAAGGATAGAAATGAATTTAAGGAAAGTCTTAAAAAATGTAAAGAGGTAATTTTTGACTTATCAAAAAAATTATTAGATAAAGATATTGATGTTGTGTTAGATTTTGGTTTTTGGACTAAAAATGAGAGAAATAGCATTTCAAAAATATTTGAAGGATATGATATTAAATTCGTATATTTAAAATTAGAAGATGATGAAATATTTAAGCGGATTGAAAATAGAAATAAACATTTAGGCAAGGATGAATATTTCATGGATAAAGAAACATTTAAATTTCTAAGTTCAAAATTCGAAGATTTTGAGAAAAATGAAAATTATATAATATATGAAAATGATATGAAACTAATTAAAGACTTAAAATTAAAATAAGAGTTGTGGAGGTAAATATGAGTAGAGAATATCTTGGTAAAATTGTAGAAGTAAAAATGGATAGGGTTATGGGAAGTAAACATCCGAAACATGGTTTTATTTATCCAGTTAATTATGGTTATATTCCAAATACAATTTCTGGTGATGGGGAAGAGTTGGATGCTTATGTTTTGGGTGTTTTTGAACCAGTAGAAAATTTTAAAGGTGAAGTCATAGCGATCATTCATAGAATTAATGACAACGATGACAAGTTAGTTGTAGTGCCTGAAAACAAAAATTATACAGATCAGCAAATAAGAGCATTGACAGAATTTCAAGAACAATGGTTTAAGTCTGAGATTATTAGAAATTGATTACTATAAAAACTTTAGGCACAAAACTTTATGTGATATTTTTATAAAAATAATTTAAGATTTAGGTTTTAATAAAAATGTGATATTAAATAAAAGGAGAAGAATTATGGCATGGGACAAAATAACTAAAAAGAATTTGGAAAAATTATATAATTATGAAAATTACGATAAAGAAAATTTTAATAAGTTTTTAAAAGAAAATAATATTGTATCATTTAGCAGATATCCTAAAATGGTGAGTTGGGAGTTTTTCTTGACTAAAGGGAAGGATGTTGGTTCAAAACACTATAATGAAGGACAACCACCAAAGAATGATCATGGATATGCTTTTAAAAATGATAAACAAGAAGTTTTTTATGTCTATCAACCTTACTTTTCAGTTAACGAAATCGAAAAAGAAGTAGAGTCTTGGGCAAAAAAATTAGACTTGGGATATTTGATTTTAGATAAAGATTATAGTTGGTATAATAAAGGTAATACTTGTTTAGTTGTTATTTACTCTAAACACACAACGAAACCAATTTTATAATTGCGAGAGAATAATAGGGGATAATTATATCTATTTCTTTAGATATTTTAAAGAATATGGTTTGATTTTATGGTGTTTTGGTATACTTTTTAAAATTTGATTTGTGAAAATTTGCAAAATATGATATAATAAATTGTGTAAAAATGAAACTGCTTTTTTAAGGAAAAAATAAGGGATTAAGGGTGTTGTCTTTGGTAAGGTAGGTTGTAGTTTTTGGATGTTTTTTTAGGGGGTAATTTTGGTATACTTTTGGTATACTTTGGTTTGAAAGTTAGTTCGAAAAATGCAAAAAAGTGAAAAAATTGATGAAAGATACACAATATATAGATTTTAATAAATAAAAAACCAAATAAAGTGGTTGGCATTCTAAAAATTGACTCCTAAGGCGAAGATTCCCGGTTAGAGTCCGGGCGGGAACACCAGATTTTTCGATAGTGGCAAGAAAGAGGTGAGTATGACACTTTATATTATGAGGCATGGGCAAACTGTGTGGAATGCTAAGGGTATAATTCAAGGGCGCAGACAAGGCAGACTTAGCAAAGAGGGCATAAGGCAGACTCAGTTGCAGGCTGAAAAGTTTAAGAATGTGCATGTTGATATGATTTTTGTTTCGCCACTTATGAGAACTGTGCAAACAGCAAACATTATGAACGCTTTTCATCATGTCAAAGTTGTGAAAGATGAAAGAATAATTGAAGTTGAGCAAGGTTTGTTTACCGGTCAGAAGAAGCAAAATGTAAAGGTTGGTAGAGGAGAAAGATATCTTAATGCAAAAAAGTATGGCATGGAAAGAGTTGAAGAAATTTATGAAAGATGTTATGATTTTTTGCAAGATTTGAGGGAAAATTACAAAGATAAGACTGTTTTGGCTGTAACTCACGGAATTATCACTGATTGTTTATGTAAGCTTTGCACAAATTTTGTCATCTCAAAAGAGAGATTATTTCTTTCGCAAGGTTTCGACAATGCTGAAATTCGCAAGTTTGAGATTTAAACACTAAAAATAGATAATTTTGAGAAGAAATAGCGAATAATTGCAAACAATTTTTAAAAAACCTATTGACAAAATTGTAAGGTGGTGTATAATAAATGTGTAATTAAAATAAGAATGTTTTGACAAAACATTTTCAAAAAAAAGGAGAGAAATATGGAATCAAAAACAAAATTTATAATTGTAAGCCTGGGAATGAAATATTATTTCAAAGGTTCTGATGGCAAAATCTATGGCGATGGTTATGATGAAGCTCGCGAATTCCGTGATGGTTATGCTTTAGTGAAGAAAGATGGCAAGTGGTTTTTTATCAACGAGAAACTTGAAAAGCAAGGTGAGAGCTATTTATTAGTTCATGCAAGGAAAAATAAAAGAACCTTTTTTGTAGGTGGCTATATTACGGTTAAAAAAGAAGATGGAAAATGGTATTTTATTGATAAAGACTTTAAAGAACATGGCCCATATGAATTTGCTTTCAATTTCCGTGAAGATGTAGCTTTAGTAAAAATTAATGGAAGATGGGTTAAAATCAATAAGGAATTTAAGCTTTTGGATGTATCAGACTCTCAAAGATATTTGGACTTAGTAAAAGAAGATACTAATAATCTTGAGAATATTCCTTCCACAGAGTTTACTGACGAATTTGTCAAGAAACTTTCAAAAGTTGTTGTTAAATCTTACAAAGACAAAATTAAGAATGCTGCCAAAGAAGATAAAGAGAAACTTGAGAATGAAATAAAGCAGGTTAAAGAGCTTATAGACAACAAAAAGAAAGAATATCAACAAGAGCAAAAGGTAGAAAAACCTGATGCCGAGGCAAAGAAAAAGGTAAAAAAACCAGCAGATGATTTAGATAAAACTCGTAAAGGGTTATTGAAAACACTTCGAGAAACATTCCCAAGCAAATTGGAAAAAGCATTAAGCAAGATTAGAAGCATATTTAGTTCAATAACAAAAAAGGCAGAGGGTAATAAAAAAGGCAGTGTTGAAAAGAAGAAAAAAGAAAAAGCCAAGACAACACAGCCAAAAGAAGAAACTTCAAAGCCAAAAGAGATAAGCAGTCGTGAGCGAGAGGCAATTCGAAAAAGATTAGCAGAGTATATGATCAATATTATGACTGTAGACAAAACAGAAGTAAGAAACTATCTTAACGAACATGCAGAAGAAATAAGCCTAGACAAAGAACTTGCAGCAGCAAAACAAGACATTGAAAGTCTCCTTGGACTTGAAACTGGTGAAGAAAACGAATAAAAAAAATCCACAATTTTGTGGATTTTTTTGTCTGATTTTGCGTATTTATTGAAGTGCGATTTTTATTGAAGATGTTTAATGCTCCACTGACCAAAAGTCTGAGAGATATTCTCTGGCAAGACGAAGTGACTTGGTAAGGCTTGGAACAGTTTTGCCTTGTTCGATGAGCATGGTGAGTTGCTCGTCGTTAAGCCACTTTGCACTTATTGCTTCTTTATCAGGGAATGAAAGGCTGCTTATCTCAAAATCTTTAAACACGATAAAAATGTCAACAATATCGCGCACTCTGGTATAGCTTCCAACATAAGTCATCTCTTCTGGCGCAACATCGACGCCAAGTTCTTCTTTGCATTCTCTGACAACAGTCTCTTGACTGGTTTGTCCAGCTGAAACACCGCCTCCAGTTTCTTCCCACATTCCTGGGAATTTTTTGCTTGCAAGTGAGCGTTGTTGAAGCAAAAATTCTTCTTTACTGTTCACGAAAAAGATGTGGCAAGAAATTCTGTATTCTCCTTTTTCAAGACTATGTCTTTCTTTGACGCCGATTTTTTCGCGTCTTTTGTTGTAAATATCAACCATTTCCATAATTTTTTCTCCTTTTATTTTTATGTTCCTGTGCTTTTGTATTTTCTTAAACTGAAGTTAAAGAATAAAACGCACGGAATAACGAATAGCATTCCAAGAAGTGGCGCGATGCCGCATAGCCACATTGGAACAGAGCCAGTGTCCATGATAAATGAAAGAGGCAGATAGTTGAAGCAAGCAACTGGAATGACAAAAGTGAAAAATTTCGTCAGCCATTTTGCATAGATATTGATCGGATAAAAGGCAAGTTCTTTGCTTCCATTTGTGAAGATGTTTAAAAATTCCAGATTTTCAACAGTGTAAATTGATATGCCAGCGCTTAGCACAAACAATCCATAAACAACAACTGTTCCGCATAGATAGGTGGCGATAAGCACAAGCACTTTCCAAACATTCCAATCTATTTGCATGTTTACCAAGGCGATTACGCTGATAATCAAGCCTATAAAAACTCTGGTAAGTTTGACAAATTCCACTCTTGAGCCAAAAATTTGGTAGTGGATTCCAACCGGCCTAATGAGCAGTCTGTCAAGTTCTCCCGACTGAATGAGTTTTGGAAATTCGTCATAGCCTCGCGCAAAGCATTCCGTGAAGTTGTAAGTGACATAGACCACGCCCATCATGAGAAGTGACTCATAAAATGTCCAGCCAGCTACGGTTTCAAATTGAGTAAACAGCAAATAGACGGCCAAAACTTCGCCAACCAGTATCAAAATTTGATTTAAAGCGACAAACGCCATGTTTTTGCGATATTGGAAGGAAGATTTTAAATGCATTTTTAAATATTTTCTGTATAGCATGGTCAACCTCCTTGTATCTCAGCCTTTTTCAAGGATGAGCCAATTAAAAGTTTGCTGATGATTATCAGTCCGATAAGCCAAGCAAAGCCTATGGCAAGAAAGATTAATCCATCGGTGATTGAGGTGTTGCCAATATACAGTCTAAATGGCAGGTCAGATATAAAGCGGAATGGCAAGTAGTTTAAAACATCTTGCACCCCTTGAGGCAAAATTGGAAGGGGAATGACTACGCCTGCAAGCAAGTTTGAAATTGATGCGACAATTCCGATTGATCCCTTGTCTGAAAGTGTTTTGAATGTAAGGTATACCGCAAACATTGAAATTGTTTCACTCATTAAAAAGCCAAGTGCAAGAGCAACCAAGAACAAAAGGAAGGCTTGCCATGAAACTGGCGCGGTCAGGTTGAAGTTTGCTGGCAAGAAAACCGCTATGATAATGATAGGTGAAAAGCGCAAGAGTGTTGATGCAATTTTTTGTCCAAGTCCTTCGCAAAACCATTGGTTATACACATTGAGAGGGCGGACAAATTTGTAGCAAACATCGCCATTCATGATTGTTTTTCCAATCTTTTTGCCCATAACGATATATCTCATTGCAAAGAATGCCTGGCCAAGCCAAATGTAAGTTGACATCTGTGAAAGAGTGAAACCGTCAACTGAGCCTGAGTCCATAAAGGCAGTGTAGAGATATATTTGTAAAAGACCCCAAAATATTTGTGTGACAATTCCTGAAAGAGCTTTTGCTCTGTATTGAAGTTCGCCTTTAAACTCCATTTTAAAAATTCCAAAATATGATTTTCCCATTTCTCCTCCTTAAAGCTGAAATTCAGAGTATAGCTTTGCGAGGATTTCATCAACAGAAAGTGAGTAAACTTGAAAATCGACTATTTCATATTTTTTGCTTATGTCGTTGACAAACTTTTTGGTGTGAAATTCTGTTTCTGGCAAGTTTTTAAGAGTCGCAAATTTTTTAGTGTGAGAGACAACCTCATAACCTTCAAGCGAAATCTCGTCATAATCGCGAGCAAATTCGACCTCAATTGTTTTGTCAGAAGAATATTTGTTTTTGATGGTGTCGAAACTTCCTTGATAGAGGATTTGTCCTTTTCCAATCAAAATGATTTTGTTTGTCAGCGCTTCGATATCGCTCATATCGTGAGTGGTCAAGATGATTGTTGTGTGCCACTCTTTGTTTATAAATTTTATAAAATCTCGAACGGCAAGTTTTGTGATTGCGTCAAGTCCAATCGTTGGCTCGTCAAGAAACAAAATTTTTGGACGATGCAAAAGAGATCCTGCAAGTTCACATTTCATTTTTTGTCCCAACGATAGTTGTCGCAGAGGTCTGCCAAGAAGTTCTTCAAGATTTAGTGCTTTGTTTAATAACTCTAGTGTCTGTTTGAATTCTTCATCAGGAATTTTATAGATGTCCTTCAAAAGTTCAAAGCTGTCCATGATTGGAACATCCCACCACAGTTGCGACCTTTGACCAAACACAACGCCGATGTTTTTGACAAACTGACGCCTGTTTTTCCAAGGCACAAGTCCATCAATCTCGCAGTTGCCTGAAGTTGGTGTGAGAATTCCGCTCATGATTTTTATCGTGGTGCTTTTTCCGGCGCCGTTTGGCCCGATGTAACCCACGATGTCGCCTTCTTCGACTGAAAAGGTGACGCTTTTTAGGGCGTGGACTGTTTTATGCTTTCGCACAAAGAAGTTTTTGAGTGTTTTAAATCGCCCAGTGCTCCGCTCGGGAACTTTAAAGTCCTTGCAAATGTCTTTGAAGTTGATTATACTAGCCATTTTCTCTCCTCCTTTTGTAAAAATAGGTTTTAAGAAATTGTGACTGATGTAATGCTGTTCTAGAACATTTCTTAAAAGTGTCACAGAGTGACAGCTAATCATTATATCACAAATTTTGAAAAAATCAATAGTTTTTTATAAAAAAATAACAAAAATGCATATTTTTTTACTTAAATAAAATAAAAATTAAGTTTTTTCAAATTTTTGTTGGAAATTATTGTCTTTTTATTTTAAAATAAAAACAAGGAGAATGATATGAACAAAAGAGAGAGTTTGAAAGAAAAAGGATTAAATTTCTTTTCTAGTGAAAATTTATCAGAAGCAGAAAGGCTGTCTATTCAACGAAAACTGATGTATGATTTCGATATGTCAGTTTTCTTGGCTTGTTTAAAAGAAAAAAATTTTAATATTTTAGATTTGGGTTGCAACAATGGTGATGTTGCAATGAAAATTTTTGATAATTTTAAATATAAAAATTTTGTAGGTTTAGACAATTCCTCGCAAGCAATTGAAGATGCAAACAAAAAATATGGCAGAAAAAATATCTCTTTTTGTCAGGTTGATTTGGAAGGGGATGAACTAGAAAATGTTATTCATTTGCAGATGAATAAGCTTAATATCAAGCAATTTGATGTTGTCAATTGCATAGCTTTGCTTGCACACATCAAAGATCCTGTCAAAATGTTTCAACGAATCAAAAAGTTTTGTGCAAAAAATGTTAAAATTTTTATAAGAAACATAGATGATGGTTTCAATGTTTGCTGTGGTTCTAAAGAAATAGAAAAAGGCCTTTCATTTTTAGATAAAACCAAGTACACTGGTTATCGAAAATCGGCACGAGAAGTGCCAAGCATTTTAATCAACGCAGGTTTTAAAAATATAGCACTTAAAAAATGCGGAATAAACACTTTGGAACTTGATAAAGAAGGAAGAGAGGCGCTTTTTCACACGATTTTTGATTTTATTAGAGGCTCTTTACAAAAAGAAAATGACCTAGGTGAGATGGGAGAGCAAAATAAGAAACGCTATGTTTGGCTTCAAAATAATTATGAAAAAATCAAATCTGATTTTTTAAAAGAAGATGTTTTTGTCAATTTCGGATTTCTATTTTTTGTGGCAGAGGGTGAGTAATGTTTGAAATTAGAGAAATTGGGAGTCAATATATAAATGAATTATATGCAATTCAGCAAGATGTTTTTGAAGAAGGCTATGATGAAAATTTGCTTAGAAAAAACAGTTTAATTGATTTTCAAAATGTTTTTTATCAAAATCATTTAGTTTTAGGTGCTTTTATAAAAGATAGATTGATTGCATTTGCGATTTTATTGATAAATCCAAAAAATAATGAATTGGTTGAAAAAGCAAATTCTATTTTAAAGACAAACAAAAATTCAAATGTGGTAATTATAAAACTTGTTATTGTCAAGAAACAATATAGAGGACATGGATTGCAACGAAAATTTTTAAAGTTATTTGAAAAATATTGCCATAATAATGAAATAGAACTAATGATTGCGTCTGTTTCGCCTCAAAATAAATATAGTTTAAACAATTTTGAACTTGAAGGTTTTGAAATAGCGGGTCAATCAAAACTTTATGGAGGATATTTGAGATATATTTTGTTTAAAAAAGTTTAAAATTTTGTTTGTTTCTTGAAAATTTGGTTGTTTCGACAATATTTTTGCATTTATCTTGTTTCTTTTTGCAAAATTTGATATAATAGCTTCATGAAAATTTCAATTGTCACCTTAGGGTGCAAGGTCAATAAATATGAAAGCGATGCAATTATGCATAGCCTAAGTGAAAAGGGCTATGAAGTTTTTGACGGACTGCGTGAGGCTGACCTTTACATCATCAACACATGTGCAGTGACTGGCGAAGCTGAAAAAAAATCTAGGCAAGCCATTGCAAGATGCAGACATTTAAACAAAAATGCCAAAATTTTGGTTTGTGGTTGCGCAAGTCAAAAAAACAGTTTGCAATTTGAAGAAAAGGGTGTTGACTTTATTGGCGGAACAGCAAGAAAAAACTTTATTGCGCAGTATGTTGACCTTATTGCTTGTGGTGAAAGTTTTGAAAAACAAAACTTGAGCGCTCTTCCTCTTGAATATGAAAAGGAAGATTTTGCAACTCAATCGAGAGTGCGCGCTTACATAAAAATTCAAGACGGCTGTAACAATTTCTGTTCTTACTGCATAATTCCATATCTTCGAGGAAGAAGTCGCTCGCGAGAGCTTGACGACATTTTAAATGAAGTTAAGGCTCTTCCAAACGAGGTTAGAGAGATTGTGCTTACTGGCATCAATGTGACTGACTATAAAATCAGTGGAAAAAGCGGACTTATTTTGCTTCTTTCTGAGCTTGACAAATTTGGCAAAAGAATAAGGCTGTCTTCACTTGAAGAGACCATTGTTGATGAAGAGTTTGTCAAAGCACTTGCTTCGCTTAAAAATTTCTGTCCATTTTTCCACCTTTCTTTGCAAAGCGGAAGCGCGAAAGTCTTGAAAGATATGAACAGAAAATACTCTCCTCAAGATTTTGAGAAGTCGGTAAACCTGATAAGAAAATATTTTCCAACAGCTGGCATAACAACCGATGTAATTGTTGGTTTTCCAACAGAAACAGACGATTTGTTTGAAGAAAGCATGCATTTTATTGAAAAAATTGGGTTTTCAGGGCTTCATATTTTTCAATATTCAAAGCGTGATGGCACGGTTGCAAGCAAATTGAAAGACCTTTCTTCACAGCTGAAAAAGCAGAGAGCCAAAAGACTTGAAGAGCTTGACAAGCGTTTAAGAAAAGCCTTTATTGCACAAAACAAGGGCGGAAAGGTTTTGGTTGAAGAGAAGGAAGGGGATTTTTATGTTGGCTATAGCGAAAATTATATAAAATGCTATATTGACTCAGACCAGGACATTACAAATCAGGTGATTGAAGTGGAGTTTGAAAAGCCTTATCTGGAAGGCGAGAAAGTCAAAATCAAGCAAAATTAAAAAATTTGCATTTTTCCTTGACATTTCTTGGTTTTGAAATTATAATAGAAAAGAACTTTAAAATTAGAAGGTGGTGAGAAGATTGACAACTGTTAAAGTAGGCGAAAACGAAAGTCTTGAAAGCGCGCTCAAACGTTTTAAGAGAAAATGCCAAAAAGACGGTATCATTGGCGACATCAGAAAGAAAGAAGCCTATGATAAACCAAGCGTTGCTAAAAAGAAAAAGCGTGAAGCTGCTCGCAAAAGAGCAAGAAAAAGAGGTTAATCTTTATTAATACTAAAATTGATTGAAAAATCTTAAAAGGAGAAACATTATGTCAAACATTATCGACCAAATCGAAAAAGAAAACATGAAAGAAAATGTTGGTCAGTTTAACATTGGTGATACTGTAAGAGTTGGCGTTAAAATCAAAGAAGGCGACAAGGAAAGAATTCAGGCATTTGAAGGCGTGGTTATCGCTAGAAAAAATGGTGGCATCAGAGAAACTTTCACTGTAAGAAAAATTTCAAATGGTGTTGGTGTTGAAAGAACTTTCCCTCTTCACTCTCCACTTGTTGCAAGTGTTGAAGTTGTAAGAAAAGGCGCGCCAAGAAGAGCAAAACTCTACTATGTTAGAGATCTTACTGGTAAAGCTGCAAAAATCAAATCTGCTGACAACAAATAAAAATTATCACAACTTTAGTCACTTACTTTTGAAACTAGCAGAATATTAAAGAGAAACATAGACAAAAAAATTGTCTATGTTTCTCTTTTTACACCTAACTCTCTTAATTGCAAAAAAACGAATACTTCTGTCGTTGTCATAGGTTGTCG
>CALVMU010000021.1 GCA_944348085.1 uncultured Clostridia bacterium | reverse complement strand
AAAAGCCACATATCTAAAAAATATGTGGTTTTTTTTGAAAAAACATACTGTCCTAACTTGACATCTACTCCACCATGGCCTGCATCAATAACGATGCAGAACTCCGCCTTTGGCGAAGATGCCATCCCAACCGCAAAGCAAACTCCAATAGCTGAGCAAATCAAAATCAAAGTCACTAAGACAGCGCACAATGTCCGCTTTTTTATTGTTAAAAATTTCATATGGTATTTTATTTTTATTTAATCTTTTTTATAACTTTTTAACATAGCATATTGACTTTTGTCCCTGTTAAGCTTGTTGAAAAAACTTGGAATATAGAAAATATTGTGATACAATATAAACATAAGAAAAAATATAGGGCACTTTCTCTGCAATCATTTAAGATAATATTTTTGAAATCGCTTTCATCTGACGCTAAATAAGCGATAAAAATCATATTTACATAACTGATTTTGTGAATAAAGAAAAATATAAATTTTATTATGATCTATAAATCTCTTTAATATGCAAATTGCTATTTACCAAAATCTTACTATCATTTCTTGCCCCTTTCCGCCACGGCCGGCATCAATAACGACGCTAAGCTCTATATTAAATGATGATTTTTGTTTCAAAAATATAAATAGATATGATATAATCAAACTATGAGAAAAACAGTTCATAATTTAAACAAACTATATAAATCGGCCTTTGAGAACGCAGGCAAAATGACTAAATTTTTAGGAAGTTATTGTGTTGACCACGCTTTTGATTTTCATTATGGGCATAGAATAAAAATTGGCAAGCTTTTTACAAATGAATTATATCCTATTCCTCTTTTCTGTTTTAAACTGCAGGGAATAAAAACTGAGACCTTTTTTGATGTTTATACAAGCAAAAACTATATCGGTTATATCAAACTCTACCCAAACAAAGAAGAACTTTTATCTTTCAATTTGGAAGTTCTTTCAAATCTTAAATATCTTATCTATGGTTTCAATTATCAAAATGAGTTGTATAACTCTGAAGATTTAACACAAACGAAAATCAATATCGAAAAATCAAAAGACACAAAATTTATTATTTATGCCGACTTTAAAAATCTTGAACAAATCTTCAATATAATCGAAATGCTTTCGGTAAGGCCAAATAAAAGATTTTCAATGGCAAATTATAAGTGCGAATGTGGGCATTATATAACAATTGAATCATACAACGGTTTTTGCCCTGTTTGCGGAAAAGATAGCACTTTTAAAAGAAAGTTTGCAACCAAATGTCCAGTTTGTGGAACTAGTGGATTAAAAGACCAATATGGAAACGGAGAATGTGCTGAATGCGGTTGGATTTTTGACTCTTTAGGAGAAGAGCGAAAAGACGATGTGATTTATCCCAATTTAATTTCACTAAATAAAGCAAAAAAACTTTATAGTGAAGGCAAACCTTTTGAACCTGATCTAGACGAATTTATCGAAGCATTAAACTGTTATAGCGAAATGCAATTTGAATATAATGGTGTCTATTATGCTGTAGAATTTGTCCCTAATGGCGAAGATGAATATGATATTGAACTTTACAATTCAAAAACAGGAGAAGCATTCATTTTCAAAACCACAGATGACTTTAAAAACAATGCCAAAGTTGAAGGTAAACTTTTAAAAGATATATGGAACGATACAACCGATAGATATTGGTTGCAATAACAGGATAAAAATGACAAATAAAAATATATATGATAAAATATTTGAAAAAAATGTGCTGTTTGTGGGCATAAATATATGGCCGACATCTATAACCAAGGAGAATGTTCAAATTGTGGATGGTATAATGGCAAAATATATAGCGAATTTCCTGACAATGTTATATTTTCAAACTTAATTTCATTAAACAAAGCAAAAAAATTATATAAAGAAAATAAGCCTATAAAACCTGTTTATGAGAAATTATAGATATATTATTGAAGAAGAGCATAAAGATTGATATGCTCTTTTTATTTTTTCTATAAGACATTTTGTTTTTTTTGATGTTATGATGTATACTTTTAATATGAAATTAAAATCAATTTTAAACGAAACAGAATTACAGCAAGCAATTGAACTTGACAGGCAAGCCTATTCAAATAAAGATCTTGTCGGTTCTCTTGAAAAATGTAAACAATGGCTTCAAGTTTGTCCAGACATGTATATTGCGCTGTATGAAAACAAAAAAATGGTGGGTTACATAAATTTTGTCCCTTTGACAGCAAAATGTTTTGACAAATTTAAAAATGGGAAAATGTGTGACAGCCAAATCAATGCAAGGGACATCCTGCCTTTTCGCAAAGGTGAAAATTTTTGTTTGCTTATGTCGATTGTTATACGCAAAGAATATCAAAATACCAAGGCAATCGTTCTTTTGACGCAAGCGCTTTTAGACAAAATCGACAACTTTGCAAATAGAGGGATCTATATTCCACAATTTTTGGCTGAATGCGTGTCTGTTGATGGTAAAAAATTTATAACTAGAACATTTGATTGCAAAAAAGTTTCCAACAGCAAAAATGGCGAAATATATCTTTGCTCTTTTCAAAAAAACAATAAAAACTATAGTTGATCAAAACAAGATATACAGACGATTTTGATGCTTTTTCCATTTTTAAATCAGATAGACAAGAGCTTGGCAGAGAAGCGTCAAAAGGCTGACGCCAAGCAAAATGGCGAGCGTTATAAACACCGTTTTAAGTTTGAAGGTAAAAAATTTCATACCGTATTATATTAAAGATGTTGAAATTTTAGCACAATATCTTGATAAAATTGCAAATTTTTGACTTTTCCACAGAGTTATCCACATTTTATCCACATTTTTCCTAAAGAATGTGGATAACTTTTTTCTGCTTTTCTTGACAAAACGATCAATTTCGTTGATAATATTGTTATGAATTTGCTTTCGTTATGTCTGTCTTTTGTTTCGGTTTTTGTCTCCACGCCTGCAACTTATCAGGTGTGTGCTTCTGAGTGCTATGTCTATGAAGAACCCTCCTTTGAAAGCGAAATTGTTATGTTTGAAAACGAAGAGCTTGTGCTGACACATGGGCAAGAGGTCACACTTCTTGTTGAAGGCGAACGCTTTTCTTATGTTGAAGTGCAAGACGATGTGTATGGCTATGTTTACAACTATTATCTCTCCCCTGTCGGCGGACAAGAGATTTATCCTGCCTTCAACGGCTTTGTCAGAACTGACGGCGCAGTTATCTATGACATGAACTTTGCTGACTCTGGTTTCGTCGCAAGGTCTGGTCAAGAGATTTATCTTTACAATGGCTATAACTCCTCTGAAACTTACACAGCAATTCAAATTGTTTTGGAAGACGGCTCTCTATACAACGGCTATATGCTGACTGCTGACATTGAGCCTCAAGGAATAAGCGCTTCGCTTATCGTTGGCATCACCATTATTGTTGCAATTGTCACAATTGTTTTGTCGCTTTTGTTTATAAAGAAAAAGAAGAAAAAGAAAAGTGGCAGTGAAAATTGATTTTTGCTTATCTCCTTTTTAAACTTTTAAAAAAGGAGATTTTTTTTATGAATATTGAAAATTTGTTTGACGATCTTGAAAAAGTCAAAAAAGAGCTTTGGCATTTGATCAAGAAGGTTATTCCGCGTCTGGAAGAATTGATTGGCGGGTCAAGCTCTCAAGAGATTGAAAACATTAAAACTCAGCTGGCAGAGCAACTTGAAGCCATTGAAGCAATTGAAAGTCAGCTTTCTTCGCTAAACCAAACTGTTTCTTCGCATGAGAGCTCCATTTCATCGCTGAGCAATTCGCTTTCTTTGGTAAACTCGCAGGTCGGCCAAATTTCTTCTGACCTAGAGAGTCTTGAAAGTGATGTGCAGTCAAACACCTCTTCCATTTCGTCAATAAACAGCTCTCTTTCAGAAATTGAAAGCCTCGTTGAAGCAAATGCGAATGCAATTTCTGGCGCAAACTCAACAATTGGCACTTTGCAAACTTCACTAGATCAACTTACAACGATTGTAAATCAGCACTCTTCAAGCATTTTGACCATGGGAGTTGACATTGCCGATGCGGTCACAACTGCAAACGAAGCTCAAAACACCGCAAATGGACTGAACGGTCAAATCACAACCCTTTCAAACGCTGTCACCTCAAACACTTCAAAGGTCAATGCGCTGGAAACAGATGTCGGCTCGCTTGAGAGCACAACCTCCACCTTGCAAACTTCAGTGAGCGAGCTTTCTCAATCATTAACCACCCTTTCTCAAACCGTTTCGTCGCTGGAAGATCAAATTGCAAACACCTCTGGCGAAACTGTTGAAATCCTTTATGACATGGATTCTGGCGACTCATCAATCAACCATGGCTGGACAAGCGGAATGACAGGAGGAAATTATCTTGACGCAGATTATTCACAATACAGAAAAGTCAGAATTTATGCTCGCTTGTATAACGCCAATTGCGTGCAAGAAGTGTCTGTAAAAAATCGAAAATATGCCGATATAACCTTGAACGCGGCATCTCCAACGCCAACCGTGCTTTCTTTTCTTAAACTGCAAATGAGTTTGGAACCTTATTTGAACAGATTGCAAGTGATGGCTTACGCAAGATACGCTTTCTCGACAAGCTCAGGAACTTTCACTCTTGACTTTGGTCTTACAAGCGAAACTTTCTATGTTTATCGCATTGAAGGAATAAAATAAACGCTCCTATTAAGAAACGTTTTTATTTTTGCATTTAAAACATTCACATTTAAAAACTTACTGCAAGATAGCCAGCCGTAAAACCATAAGAGATCAGAAAGATTGCTGTGGCGAAAAAGATCAGACCGAGTATTGCATTTATGATTGGCAACGGTTTTCCGTGTTTGATTTCTTGCAAACTGGTGTTGAGAAGAAAGATCACTCCAATCATATAGCTTTCAATGATAAGGCAATACCAAGGATTGATTATGCCAGTAAAATATAGAATCACGCATGCAATAACGCACACAGAAAAAAGAAGACCTAATACTCTGTTTCTTTTCAAAATTGACCTTACAGTTCTTTCTCTTGCAAATTTCATTTTAACCTCTCTGGAATAGTATACAACAAAAATTGCCTTTCCGTCAAGAAAATGCCGGTTTTTTAAAATTTTGGAATAAACTTGTCGTTTGCACTTGTCATTTCTTGAAAATAGCCATCATTTAAACCTATTTTTTGCGCATGCGACAGCACAATTTTGTATTCAAGTGGCAAAATCTTTCTGTCAAAGTCTTTTCCGATCGGCACAAACTGACTCATCAAGCTTACAAGAGGCGCGCCTAGCTGGTTTTTCAGCGCGTCTAGGACTTGTATGCTGTTTTGGCTCTGCCCTGGCAAAACCAGATGCCTGATAAGCACGCCCTGAACAAGCCTTTGCCCTTGCCAGATGTTTGGCTTGCATTTTATCATGGTTTTTATCGCTTGAGAAGCAACCTCAAAGTAGTTTGGCGCAAGTGAAAGCTTTTGCGCAAGAGTGGCGTCTGCATATTTAAAATCTGGCAAGAAAACATCAACAAAAGATGAGACCTTTTCTATCATTTGGTTGTTTTCATAACCTCCGCTGTTCCACACAACTGTTGTGTTCACCGAAAAGCCCTCAAAAACTTTGCATAAAAGTGAAGAAAAATGTGTTGGCGTGATAAATTCAAGCGCGCTGTATTTTGAATAGTCAAAAGAAGAAAGATAGGCGCGAAACTCCTCTGGCGAATATTCTTTTCCTTCACATTTATGTGAAATTTGTTTGTTTTGGCAATATGAGCATCTCAAATTGCACCCAGCAAAAAATATGGCAAGAGTGCCTTTTTCTGCACTTATGCAAGGTTCTTCCCACTTGAAATTTTCAATAACTTTTGCCACAACAATTTTGTCTTTTCCGCCACAGAAACCTCTTTCTTTTGAGCGGTCAACTTTGCAAAATCTTGGACAATCAAAACAAGTCATGTCTTTATTATATAAAAAAATCCTTTTTCTGACAAATGTTTTGAAAAAGGATTTATTTTTGTTTTAAAACTATTATCGTGATGCCTGGATTGCTTTTGTTTAAATCTTCATCATCTGAAAGGCTTTTGTCTTGCATCAAAAGCTTGCTTGTCTGTTTGTCGTAGCTGCTCCATCTGTCGCCAAAAAAGAAATCTTCAATCGCCTTTTCTTTTTTCATTTTGGCAAGCAATTTTCTGATTTCAAGCAAAATGGCTCCTCCTCTGCCGTGAGAGCCATAACCATGCAAAACTTTGACCGCGCGCTCTTTTGCAAACTTTGCCTTTTCAAGCTCAATTTCAAACTGAGCAATTGCAACATCAAGTGGCGGAGCGTTTTCCTTTAAATTTATTGTCCACATAATCTTCTCCGCCATTTATTTTAATCCAAAATAGGATATTTTCAAAGCGTTTTTAGCCTTCCATAATCATTTTGTCTGCAATCAGTGCGATAAGTTCGCCATTTGTTGGCTTTTCGTTGCTGCTGTAGATTTTAAGTCCAAAAAGAGTGTTGATGTTTTCAATCTTTCCTCTGTTCCAAGCAACTTCAATGGCATGACGCATGCCTCGTTCGACCTTTGAAGAGCTTGTCTCAAATTTTTCTGCGATAGTTGGATAAAGCTTTTTGGTGATTGAACCTATAATCTCTGGTTCTTCAACCGCAAGTTTTACCGCCTCGCGCAAAAACTGATAACCTTTGATATGCGCTGGAATGCCAATGCTGATAAAAATGTTTGAGATTTTTTCGTCAAGTTGCTTCTCATCTCTTGACTCAACCGTTTTTTCTTCCAAAATGTTTTCAATCCGCTCAGCCAAATTTTCTGGCAAAATTGGCTTGACCATAAAATAGCTTGCTCCTTCTTTGATGGCTTTTGACACAAAACCGCTGTGAGAGAGGTTTGAGATAAAAATAACCTTTGGCATGTTTTCTTTAAGCTCTTTCCTAAGAGTTGACATAACCATAAATCCATCCATGCCAGAGAGCATTATTTCCATAACCAAAACATCAGGTTTTGACGCAAGCACCTCTTTGATGACATCTTGTCCGATTGCCGAGCTTCCAACAAGTTCAAACTTTTCACTTTGACTGAAATATTTGTCAAGAACTTTATCTTCTGAATTGTCTGCTAAATAAACTTTGATTTTTTCCATTTTCTAACTCCTTCCTTTTAAAAGCGCCTTTCGCTTTGCGACAAATAAAAGATAGCACAATTTTTTGTAAAAAAAAATCATAACCCATGCTGGTTTTTGCCGAGTTATGATTGTTTTTGTAGAATTTTGTCGAAATCGGTTTGTATCAATAATTTGTCAGAATTTGTTAAATTGTTTTGCCGATAAGCTGATAGTTGCCTGTTCCGTCGAGACTTGCGCGATAGAGATAATAGTTTTCATCTGTTGTGGCATCTTCTGAAGAGCTGTCACTTTCAGTTTCTTCAAGTTGAGCGAAGAAGTAGATATAGCCATCGCTGTAGCCACATGCGCCAGAAATCATGCTTGTCATTGTGATAACATTTTCGATTGTCTGGTCAACCACTGAAATTCGGTTTATTTCTGTCGAGCTTGAGTAATAAATCCAGCCGTCACGCTCAAAGAGCAAATCAAAAGTTGTGTCACTTGAAAGAAGTGGAACTGAAGAGCCATTCAAAGTTTTGTAGATAAGTCCGCCATTTCCTGAAACAAAAACATATCCGCCTTCAACAGCGAGAACTTCTGAAATTGAATCAGCTGAGAAAAATCTGTTTGAAGCGTCAAAGTTTGTGTCGAAAGTTGAAACATCTTTATAGTAAATTTCAATGTCAGAGTTTGCTGTGTCTGCGCTGTAGAACACAATGTCTCCAACTCTGTCAAGGAAAGAGATTTCAATTGAAGTTGCATAGCTATAGTCTGTTGTCTCTTCTGTTGCAAAATCAACTGCTTTGATTTCAATTTCGCCGTCATCGTTTGTTGCTGAGTAGATTACATTTTTGCTTGAAGAATTTTCGTCTGCGATTGCATAGCTTTCAACATTTTCAGCAAGCAGAACTCTTGAGCCGAGCGAGTCACCAATTTTGATAGAAGAAAGTTCATATTTTTCTTCGCTGTTTTGAGCGCAAATCACATAGTAATAGTTTCCGTCAGAGCCTTCAACCACTTCAATGCTTGATGAGTCATCATATCTTGTGGTATAAATTTCAGTCAAATTGTCACCATTGAAAGCAACTCTGAAAAGCGTTACTCTGCTGTAGTCATTTTCAAGTGATGATGTTCTGTGAGTGTTTGTTGATGTAAAATACAGATAAGAGCCGTATGCAAACATGTTTTGATTTTGATAACCCACAAATCTATCAGAAACTTTTTCGCTGTTTTCAGGACTTGTGTTTGGTTTTAAACTGTCCTCAGTTTCTTCGTCAAAAACAAAATCAGTTGACAAATCTATTCTTGCAAGATAGCCCGTTTGAGCAGCTGTGTTATAGTCAAAGCTTTCAGCACTTGCGTCAGTATAGCCATTTGCATAGTAAAGATAGTTGCCAATCTTTGCCACTTGTCCGCCAAAAAAGGTTGGCGTTTCAAAATATATAGGGTCGCCATTTTCGTCATACACATTGCTCACCGTTGCACAACCTGTCACAAGCAAAGCAACTGAGAAAATCATTGCAAACAATTTTAAAAATTTCTTTTTCATAAATCTCTCCAACTAGCTTAAAAATTTTACAATATATTTGGTTAAAAGTCAATTGATTTTTCCCTTATTGAGTCAAAATTAAACCTCATCAATCAAAACAAGCTTTTGCTTGACCATGTCGCAGGAAGTCAAATAATATTCAATGCCATTTTTTATGTAAAAAAGTTCTGGGTTCTTTTTGGCATGCAGGTGACCATAAATCACTTTGCTGACGCCATATTTTTCAAAAAGCGCAGTAAAAGCAGTGTCGATTTTTGCAAGGTTTGTCGGCGGATAATGTATCATTGCATATATCTTTTCGCCATCTTTTTGAAGTTCTTTTGCTCTTTGAAGGCTCATCTCAAGCCGAATAACCTCTCTATCAAAAATCTTTTGATTTTCTGCCGAAAAGTTTTCATCAGGCAAAAGCCAACCTCTTGTTCCACAGAAAATTGCGTTGCTCAGTTTTATTGCATCATTTTGAAGAGCAAAAAAGTTTTGAGGAAGCGCTTTTCTAAGCACTGAAATCGAACTCCACCAATAGTCGTGATTGCCTCTGATGATTATCTTTTTGCCTGGCAGAGCGTCAAAAAGAGCAAAGTCAGCTTTTGCCTCTTCAAGTTTCATTGCCCAAGAAAAATCTCCAGCCATAAGCACAACATCATCTTCACCAACCTTCTGCCTCCAGTCAGCAAAAACATTGTCGACATAATCTTCCCATGCCGGCCCAAAGATATCCATTGGTTTTGGATTGTTGACTGAAAGGTGCAAGTCGCTTATGGCAAAAATTTTCATTGAATGCTCTTTAAAACCTCTTGAACAAGGCGCATGTCGCACTTGCCATTAAAGTTTTGCTTAAAGTGCTTCATAACGAAAGGAATTGACTTGTCTGGCAGAGAAGAGATAACCTCGGCAATCTCTTCTTTGCTCATCATTTTTGGAAGATAAGAAGAGGCAATTTCAATCTGTCTAGAAATTTCTTCAACTTCCTTTTCGTTGCCAACTTTTAAATAGTTTTCTTTTTCTTCAGAAAGCTCTTTGATTGTTTTTTGCAAAATGTTTGAGATGTCGGCATCGTCAACCTCTTGGCCTTTTTCTCTTTTTTTGATGTTTTCAAGCATGATTTTGTTGAGAAGAACGCTGTAGATGCTTCTTGCAACAGTGTCTTTGTCTTTCATTGCTTGAACATTTGCTTGCTTTATTTTTTCGTATAACATAGTTTCTCCTTTAAAAGTATTATATTGAATTTTGCATTTTTTTCAAAGCAAAATAAAGGCAAAAACAACTTGAAAGAAGATTTTTCTGCCAAATTTTGTTTTTTAAGCAAACAATTTTTGGAATTATTTTAAATTTTTATTGACTTTTTTCTTTTGTTTGATTATAATCTTGTTTGTATCCATTTTGGATATCCCTCTTCTTTGGCAGCATAGCTCAGGTGGCTAGAGCGCAAGATTCATACTCTTGAGGTCACTGGTTCGATCCCAGTTGCTGCTACCAAATTTTATTTTCTTATTTATATCTTAAAGTTTTAGTTTGTTGGGATCGAACCAGTGAAACGGTTCGAACGGGTTCCCTGAAAATCGCTAGATTTTTAGGGTGAGGTCCCAGTTGCTGCTACCAAAATTTATTTTCTTGTTTATTGTTTAAAATTTTAAGATTTTAAGATTTAAAATATTGCCGCATTTAAAGCGGTTTTATTTTTATAAAAGGATCAGTATGATACACTCTCTTTCTGGCGGACAGCTGAAAATCAACAAAAATTTTGACTTTGCAAAGGTTGAAATTCTGGAAGGCGAAAGCGCCTCTCTTTCTTTTTGGTTTATCTCTCCATTCAAAGACCTTAAAGAAGGTCAAATTGTCGTTGTTCCACTTGGGCGCGAAAACAAAGAGGTCAGAGGCAAAGTTTTGCGCATTGATAGAAATGTCAATGAACAAAACGGCCCCTTTCCAGTAAAGCGCATGAAAAAGATTATCAATATTTTAGATTGAATGACAAAAACTTGAATTTTTGAATAAATAATTTTTTGTGAGGTTTTATGATAATTGAAACAATAGAAAATCAAGATGTTCTTTCAACCAAATTGAAACACATTGCTTTTGCCATCAACTCAAATGGTTTGAATGAAGACGGTTTTGCTGGCAAAGTTTCAAAATCTTGGTCGGAGCTTAACAATTTGACCTTTAAAATTGGCTCCTCTCTATCAAAGAAAATTGGAGGCAAAACTTTTCATGCGCTTGTCTGTCACTCACTAGATGAAAACGGTTGGGGTGCAGACCAAGCCAAGATTATCAAAAATTGTTTTGACAGCATTGACACTGAAGAGCCTGTTGCAACAATAGCCATTGGCACCGAACTTATGGATCGAATGTCTGGCGCAAACTTTCAACAAATTGTCTATGGCATGGAAATGTCGAAAAAGAAAATTGTGCTTTATGGAGCGACTAAAGCAAAGGTGGATTTTCTTTTAAAAGAAGAAAGAGAAAAACGCGGTTTTGAAGAAAAATAGACTAAAAAAAGATAGTGACTGAAAAACTTACAAGCTATGTTCACTATCTTTTTATTTTTACCACACTTTTTTTAGTCTAAAAGTTGTTGAAGTTTTTGGCACTTTTCTTCGTCCATATCTGGCACGCCTTCTAGCCTATATTGAATTTTAAAGTCTTGATATTTATGGACACCAATTGTCTTGTATGGCAAAAGTTCAATCTTTTCAACATTTTTAAGTTTTTTTGCAAACTTTTTTAACTTCAAAACATGCGCTTCGTCATCGTTGATCCCTGGCACAATAACTTGCCTAAGCCAAAGTCTGTTTCCGTTTTTTTGCACAGCCTCTAAAAATTGGTTGAAAAATTTGATGTCTTGTCCAACAAGCTTTTTATATTCTTCGCCGTCAACTGCTTTAACATCCAAAATCACAAGGTCGCAATTTTTTAAAATTTCGTCATAGTCTCCAAAACCCACCCCTGCTGTGTCAAGAGCGGTGTTTATGCCCTTTTCTTTGCAAAGTTTTAAGCACTCAAGCAAAAATTCTGGTTGCAAAAGCGGCTCTCCGCCTGAAAAAGTGGCACCGCCGTCAGCGCCGTAATAGTTTTTGTAGCGCTCTATTTTTTTGACAAGTTCTTGTGCCTCAATCTCTTCGCTTTGACCGTCGAGCGCCCAGGTCTCTGGATTGTGGCAATAGAGGCACCTCAGCTTGCAACCTTGAAAAAAGCTGACGAACCTTATTCCTGGCCCGTCAACCAGTCCCATAGTTTCAATTGAGTTTATTCTTCCTTTCATATTTTCGGTTTTATGATTATATCGGCTTTTTTCAGCAATTTGCTGTTGTAGCCATTGTCGATGCCAACTGCAAAAATGCCTTTTTCAATTGCTTTGTCTATCACCGTTTGGCTGTCTTCAAAAACAATTGCGTTTTGATAGTCAATTTGAGTAAACTCAAACAATCTGTCGTAAAACTCAGGTTTTGGCACCAAAAGTTTTGACAAACTGAAAGTTTTTTCAAAATATTTTGCAATGTCAAAATATTTCAAAATATCTTTCAAAACCCATTCTTCTTGATTGGAAACGATAATTTTTTTTGTATCTGGAAAAGTCTTGACAATGTCAAAGAAAAAGTCAAACAACTTTTCTTTTTTCATAAGTTTGAGCGCTCTTTCTGATTTTTCTCTTGTTGCCCATTCAATATCAAAATCAATGCCAGTGTCTTTTCTTAGCTTTTCATAAGTTTCGCGATTTGTTCCTCCAGCATGATTTTTTCGGTCTTCATCATCAAGTTCTTTTCCTGTGATAAGTTTGTAAACTTCTTTATGCGCATCAAAATGAATAGGCTCAGAGTTGATAAGCGTTCCGTCAAAATCAAATATAAAGACTGTTTTTCCTTCTTTATATTTTTCTTTCAACACATCCATAAGTTTCGTTTTATCTTCCAATCTTTTCATGGAAAGTCCTCGCAATCACTTCCTCTTGATGAGCGCGTGAAAGTTTGTTGAAGTTTACTGCATAGCCAGACACTCTGATTGTGAGTGTTGGATATTTGTCTGGATGCTCCATTGCATCGATAAGTTTTTCACGATTTAAAACATTGACATTGATGTGTTGAGCCCCTTGTTTGAAATAGCCATCCAAAATTCCAACAAGGTTTTTAACCCTTTCCTTCATGTCGTGACCAAGCGCATTTGGAACGATTGAGAAGGTGTTTGAAACACCGTCTTGACAGCAGTCACAATATGGGATTTTTGCAACTGAGTTGAGTGATGCAAGTGCGCCAGAGTTGTCTCTGCCATGCATTGGGTTTGCGCCTGGTGCAAAAGGACAGCCTGCTTTTCTGCCGTCTGGAGTGTTGCCCGTCTTTTTGCCATACATGACATTTGAAGTTATGGTAAGAGCAGAAAGTGTATGTTTTGCATTTCGATAAAGTTTGTTTTTCTTAAGGCATGCAATAAAGTGCTGAACAATTTCAACAGCGATTTGGTCAACTCTGTCATCGTCGTTGCCATATTTTGGATAGTCGCCTTCAATTTTAAAATCAACAGCAATGCCAGCCTCATTTCTTATTGGGCTGACTTTTGCATATTTGATTGCAGAGAGCGAGTCTGTTGCAACAGAAAGTCCTGCAACACCAAATGCCATAAGTCTTTCAACATGAGTGTCGTGAAGCGCCATTTGTCCTGCTTCATAGGCATATTTGTCATGCATATAGTGAATGATGTTCATTGCGTCAACATAAGTTTTTGCAACTTTGTCAAGTGTGTCAAAATATGCCTTTTTCACCTTGTCATATTTCAAAACTTTGTCAGTCATTGGTTTTATGCCGTCAACAACCTGTTTGCCACTCTTTTCATCTTTGCCTTCATTGATTGAATAGAGAAGTGATTTTGCAAGGTTGCATCTTGCGCCAAAGAATTGCATCTGTTTGCCAACTTTCATGGCAGAAACACAACATGCAATGGCATAGTCGTGACCATAAATTGGCCTCATCGCGTCATCGCTTTCATATTGAATGCTGTCTGTGAGAATTGAAATCTTTGCGCAATATTTTTTGAAGTTTGCAGGAAGGAGTGTTGACCACAAAACAGTAAGGTTTGGTTCTGGTGATGGGTCAAGATTGATAAGGCTGTGCAAAAATCTGAAACTGTTTTTAGTGACAAGGCTGTGTTTATCATCGAGCATTCCGCCAATGCTTTCAGTAACCCAAGTTGGATCACCACCAAAAATTTCATCATATTCAGGTGTGCGAAGGTGACGAACAAGTCTGAGTTTGATTGTGAATTGGTCAACAAGCTCTTGAGCGTCTTCTTCAGTCAGCTTGCCCTCTTTCATGTCTCTTTCAAGATAGATGTCAAGGAAAGTTGAAGTTCTGCCCAAACTCATTGCTGCGCCATTGTTTTCTTTGACTGAAGCAAGATAAGCAAAATATGTCCACTGGAAAGCCTCTCTTGCATTGACTGCAGGAAGAGAAATGTCAAAACCATAGCGAAGAGCCATGTTTTTGATTTTGCCAAGAGCTTTGATTTGCTCGTTGACCTCTTCGCGAAGACGGATTGATTCTTCATCTTTGATGTCGACCATGTCTTTTGAGATAAGGTCTTTTTTCTTTTCTTCAATAAGTCTGTCAATTCCATAAAGGGCAACGCGTCTGTAGTCGCCAATAATTCTGCCTCTTCCGTAAGCATCAGGAAGTCCAGTGATAAGACCTGCACTTCTTGCCCTTCGAATGTCTGGTGTGTAGGCATCAAAAACGCCGTCATTGTGAGTTTTTCTTATTCCGCTTGCAAAAATCTCGTGCAAGTTTTTGTCAAATGTGCGGTTGTATGCTTTAAGTGATTGGTCGACCATTCTCAGTCCACCAAAAGGATTGACAATTCTTTTAAGCGGAGCGTCTGTTTGAAGACCAACAACCACCTCATTTTTTCTGTCGATATAGCCTGCTGGATAGCTGTCAATGCCAGAAACGCGCTTGGTGTCAGCGTCAAGCATGCCTTTTTTAAGCTCTTCTCTCAAAAGTTTTTCGCATTTTGCCCAAACTTTTTCAGTCTTTTTGCTTTTTGGAGCAAGGAAAGAGTCGTCACCTTTATATTCTTTATAGTTGTTATCAATAAAAGAAGACACATTAATCTCATTTTTCCAGTTTTCCCCTTTAAATGAGCGCCATGCGTCCAATTTTTCGTTTATTTCTTTTGTTTTCATATTTCCTCCGTTTGCAAAAAGATTATACCCCTTTGAGCATAATTAAGTCAATCAAAAAGAGGCTCTCTTGCAAAAAATTTTCAAGCCAAAATTTTTGAAATCAAAAAGTTCTGATCCCTTCAATATGAACGCCTTGCATTTCGATAAAATTGTAGCTTGAAAGAGGTCTGTCTAAAGAGTCATCTGAGTGAGCGCACACAAAAATTTGTCCGTTTTCAATCTTTGTGATGATAAGCGAATGGTTGAACCTGAATTTGTTTTGTCTTAAAAAAATGATGTCGCCAAGCTCTAAATTTTCAAGTCTCTCTTCTCTTCCAAATGGGCCGACAGAACTGTTGGACAAAAGAAAACTCTGCAAAAATTCGACCCCACTCCAGCTTGCCGAGCGGTCAAACAAACTTTTATAAAACCAGCCTAAAGGGTTATAGTTCATAACCGCTTTTCCAGCCAAAAGACATTGCGAAACAAAATTTGTGCAATCGCCACCAATTCCGCCAAAATGATAGAAGTTTGGATTTGCACCAAGCGCCCACTTCTTTGCATACAAAACTGCCTTTTCTCTGTCATATTCAATCGTCTTCATATCAACAATTTATTTAAGTTTTTTGCAATTTGTTATACAAAACTTAAATTTGCTATTGATTTTATCCTCTAGCCGTGTTACAATAAAAAAGGGGAACACAAATGAGAATTGAAGACGAAATCAAAAAAGCAAGAAAACTTGTAAACAACATCTTGGTAGATTACCATGAAAAAACTGACGAAGAAAAACTTTGCCAGCTGACAGCATCTCTTTGCGAGAAAAGAAAAATCTTTTTACCAGAAAGCGAGATTGAAAAAGTTGTAAATGATGTTTTAGACGAATTTTACGATTATGGACTTTTGGCTGGAGATGAAAGAAATGGCTTTTATGTAGATTTGCCAAACCATTTTTCAAATGAAAAAGATCACAGAAAAAACATCAAAAATTTGTCAAACAGAAGCTTTCAAATGTAAAAATGTTTGTTTTTTAATCAAAAAACCTAAAATTTTGTCAATTTTTGACCAAAAAGAATAAATTTGCCTCTTTTGCCGCAAAATATGGCTAAAGAGGTTTTTTTATGAGATTTTTGTTTTTTTCGCTTATCTTTCCAATTTTGTTTTGCGCAAGCTCTTCTTGTGTGGTAGACTTGATAAGTGAGGCAGATATGATAGTTTTTTATAACAACGGACAAATTGAAACTATGACCGAAAGTCAGTTTGACAAAGTGGACTCGCTTTTTCAGGAGGCAATTTCAAACGCTCTAGAAATGCCTGCTTTTGGCGTAAGTCTTGACAAGCTGACAAAGGAAGAGATGAAAAAAGGTTTTTGGCTTGAATTTAAATTTGATGAGACACACTGCTCTTCAGACATGCCTTTTGACAGCCTTCTTGTAAAGATTGAAAAAAACTCTTTTGGCGTCAACCTTATTCGCGGGAATGATGGCGTTTATGAAGGGCGATGCTTCTATCTTGACTTAAACGGAAACAATTTTGATAAACTTTATGACTTTCTTGCTGCAATCACAAGCGATGATGAAGAATTTGAAGTTGAAAATGAAGAGATAAAAGAAACTCGGATTGAAGAAGTTGAAGAAGAGGACAAAAAGGAAAAGGAAACAACAAAAAGCGGTCAGACTTTGCTTGAAAAATTAAATTAGCCTTCATTTTTGAAGGTTTTTTATTGTCAAAAAAAATATTTTGTTGTATAATAGCAAGAGTTATGGAAAATTTTGACGCAATCGTTATTGGCGCTGGCCACGCAGGCTGTGAAGCCGCTCTTGCTCTTGCAAGAACTGGACATAAAACATTGCTTTTATCACTGAATCTTGATGCAGTGGCTTTTTTGGCGTGCAATCCATCGATTGGCGGAACAGCAAAAGGTCAACTTGTTTGTGAAATTGATGCGCTTGGCGGCGAAATGGGCTTCAACACTGACAAAACGCTTATTCAGCTTCGCATGTTAAATCGCGGAAAAGGCCCAGCTGTGCAAAGTTTGAGAGCGCAAGCTGACAAAGTGAAATATCACAGCGAAATGAAGAAAACGCTTGAAGAAACCCCTAACCTTTTTTTAAGACAAGGCGAAGCAATTTCAATTGAAGAAAATGCAGACGGATGCAAAACTGTTTTGACGGCGGTTGGAAAAAGTTACACCGCAAAGGCTGTTGTTTTTGCAACTGGAGTTTACTTAAAAAGCAGAATTATAATTGGTGACTATACAAAAGATGTTGGGCCAAACGGCTTTGCAAATGCACAAAAACTTTCTGACAGTTTGAAAGCTCTTGGAATAAAACTTTTAAGGTTTAAAACAGGCACTCCTGCCAGAATAAATGGTCGGTCAATTGACTATTCAAAACTTGAAGTCCAATATGGCGAAGAAAACATTCAAAACTTTTCTTTTTTGACAAAAAACAAGCCAAAAAATGTTGCTGTTTGCTATTTGACTTACACAAATGAAAACACTCATAGCATTATAAAATCAAATCTTGACAAAGCTCCTGTTTTTTCAGGCCTTATCAAAGGTGTTGGGCCAAGATATTGCCCTTCAATCGAAACTAAGATTGTCAGATTTGCAGATAAAGAGCGTCATCAGCTTTTCTTGGAACCTGAAAGCCTTTCAACAAATGAGGTCTATATTCAAGGTTTTTCAACCTCAATGCCTGTTGATGTGCAAGAACAGATGGTTCACTCTGTTGCAGGGCTTGAAAACGCTGAAATCATGCGAGACAGCTATGCGATTGAATATGATTGCATAGAGCCAACTCAACTTTTGCCTACCCTTGAACTTAAAGGTCACAAAGGGCTGTTTTTTGCAGGCCAAATAAATGGGACTTCTGGCTATGAAGAGGCTGGCGCGCAAGGAATTATTGCAGGAATCAACGCATCACTCTATCTTGACGGCAAAGAGCAACTTGTGCTGAAACGAAGTGATGGCTATATCGGAGTGCTTATTGATGACATCGTGACAAAAGGCACAAATGAGCCTTATCGAATGATGACCTCGCGAGCTGAATACAGGCTTTTCTTGCGCTCTGACAATGCAGATTTGAGGCTTACTGAAATAGGGCGAAAAGTTGGGCTTGTAAATGATGAGCGCTGGCAAGTTTTTCTCGATAAAAAGCAAAAACTTAACGAAATTTTTGAGCTGCTGTCTGTAAAATTTAAGCCACAAGAGCTTGAAGAGCTTTTCACTGAAAATGGTGAAAGCCTGCCAAGAGAAAGCATGAGCGTGAAAAACATTTTGAAAAGAAGCAATATTGATGCTTTCAAGCTTAACGAAAAGTTTGGACTTTTCAAAAACTTTGACTATGAAATCATAAACGAAATGAACATTATGGTCAAATATGAAGGCTATTTAAAACAGCAGGAAGAGGAAATTGAAAAGTTTAAGAAAAATGAGAAGATTTTGATTCCTGAAAATTTTGACTATCGAAAATATCATGGACTCAGGCTTGAGGCAATTGAAAAACTTGAAACAATCAAACCTTTAAACATTGGCCAAGCGTCAAGAATTTCAGGCGTCTCACCTGCCGACATTGCAGTTTTGTCTGTGCTTGTCAAAAAGTTTGCAAAGGAAAACAATGAATAAGCGTGAGTTTTTAAAGAATTTGTTTGCAAAATACAATATCAATTTAAGCGAAGAGCAAATTGATAAATTTTTGCTTTACTATGATTTTTTGATTGAAGAAAACAGCAAATTTAATTTGACTGCAATCACAGAGTTTGAAGATGTTGCAATCAAACATTTTTTGGATAGCGGCCTTGCTTCAACTTTTTTGAAAGGTGGCTCAAGTGTTATTGATGTTGGCTCTGGCGCTGGTTTTCCTGGCGTTGTTTTAAAAATTTTGCGTGACGACTTAAAAATCACACTTCTTGACTCTCTAAACAAACGCGTCAACTTTTTAAATCAGACCATAAAACTTTTAAATCTTAAAGACATCACCGCCGTTCATGCTCGCGTTGAAGATTTTGCCAAAGCGCATTTTCAAAAATTTGACTATGCAACCTCTCGTGCAGTTGCTTCTCTTCCAACTTTGAGTGAATATCTTCTTCCACTTGTCAAAATGGGTGGAGAAGCTGTTGTGTATAAGGCGCAAAAGCTTGACCAAGAGATTGAGCTTGCTCAAAACGCAATCAAAGTTTTGGGCGGAAAGATAATAGCCGTGAAAGACTTTTTTGTTGAAGAGACTTCTTCAGAGCGAAAGCTTTTGTTTATAAAAAAACTTGCGCAGACGCCAAAAATCTATCCAAGAGGGAAAAATCTTCCAAAAACCAAACCGATAGAGTAGAAAAATTGGTTTGTGAATGTTTAAAGTTGACAAAACAAAATTTTGAAATTATAATTTTATTAAAAGGGGTAATTTATGCAAGACTTAGCAACTCTATGGCAAGCAGTGCTTGATAAACTTGAACTTAATGTGTCAAATGTTTCATTTATAATGTGGTTTAAACCACTTAAGGTTTTAGACTTTTCAGACGAAAACAAAAAAATTGTGGTTTCAACAAACTCATCTTCTGCCAAAAATCAGATTATGAGAAACTATTTTGATAAGCTTTCTTCAGCAATCAAAGACATTTTTGGTGAAACAATTGAAATTGAAATTTTGGATCCAAATGAAGAGATTGAATTTATCAAAAAACATGGAGAAAAGAAAGTTCAAAAAGAAATAGAAGTTGCAAAAAATCCGTTTAAAGAAAAATACACTTTTGACAACTTTGTCGTTGGCAAAAGCAATCAGTTTGTTTATGCTGCAGCGAGAGCGGTTGCTGAGCATCCAGGCGAAAAATTCAATCCACTTTTCATCTATGGTGGTGTTGGACTTGGAAAAACTCACCTTCTGCACGCTATCGGCAACTATTTGCACGAATTTAATCCAAATTTGAAGGTTATGTATGTCACTTGTGAGCAGTTTGCAAATGACTATATCGAAAGTTTGGGCTCAAACACCAAAAACAAAGCTATTCTTGAATTTAGAACAAAATATAGAAACCTTGATGTTTTGATGGTTGACGACATTCAATTTATCTCAAAGAAAACTTCCACACAAGAAGAGTTTTTCCACACTTTCAACGAACTTTATCAAAACAACAAACAAATCATCATTTCTTCAGACAGGCCACCAAAAGACATTGAAACTCTTGCTGACCGTTTGCGCTCAAGATTCACATGCGGTCTTATTCAAGACATTCAGTCACCTGACCTTGAAACAAGAATTGCAATTTTAAGAAAAAAATGTCAGCTTGAAAAATATGTTATCGATGATGATGTGATTGACTTTATTGCAGAAAAAATCAACACCAACATCAGAGAGCTTGAAGGCATGCTTTCAAAAGTATATTTTCTTGCAACGCTTGTTGGAAAGCGCTCGGCAACCATGGACGAGGCAAGAGAGGCTTTTGCAGGTCAACTTGAAGAGGAAAAAAATGAAGGTTTGACACCTGACCAAATCATCGACACAGTCTGCAAATATTTTGACATCACAAGAGAAGATATTGTTGGCAAAAAGAAAAGCAAAGAGGTTGTTGAGCCTCGTATGATAGCAATTTATCTTATCAGTGAAATCCTTGAAATTCCACTTGTTTCAATCGGAAAAATCTTTGGAGGACGCGATCACACAACAATCATGCACTCTCGCGATAAGATTTCAGACGGGCTTAAGACTTCTCACAAAATTCAAAGCTTTGTCAGCGAAATCAAGAAAATGTTAACAAGTGGACAAGACTGACATTTTATCCACAAGTTATCCACATTTTAAAAATCTAGATAAGGCAAATTTTTGAAGCAAAAAGACAAAAATGATACTATATATAGAAAAATAACAACTTGTCCACATTTAAACATCGGCTTATTAATAATATTATTATTTTATCAAAAAAAATAATTAAGATATTCTAAAAAAGGCGAGAGAAAAATGCGCCTTTTCCTTCTTTTTTAAAGCTGAAAAAATATATTAAAAAATTATTTGAAAAGCCTTTAAAAATGTTGATAAAAAAAATCAAATATGCTAAAATATTTTCTAGATAAGGAGAATAATTTTATGTTAGTAAATTGTCAAGGACTTGACCTTTCAGAAGCATTTTTAAGAGTAAGCAAAGCCATTTCAAACAAAATCACAAATCCAATTTTGGAAGGAATAAAAATTGTTGCAGAAGATGGCACTTTAACAATGAGCGCAACAGACACCGAACTTTCAATTGAAAAGAAAATCAAAGCAGATGTAAAAATTGAAGGCGAAACTGTTGTTCCAGGCAGATTTATAACCGAGTTTGTAAAGAAGCTTACAAATTCAGAGATTGAGCTTTCAGTCAACGAAAAAAATCAGCTTGTTATCAAATATGAAGACAGCCAAAGCATGATTCAATGCTATAACCCTATCGAATACCCTGGCTTTAAAAAGATTGAAACTGAAGAGTATTTTGGCATTGCAAAGAAAGACTTTAAAACTTGCGTAAACAAATCAATCTTTTCAGTTGCGACAGACGATTCAAGACCAATTTTGAAAGGCGTTTTGTTTGATATTGACAAAAACGAGCTTAGCGCTGTTGCGCTTGATGGCTATAGACTTGCAAGAATTAAGAAAAAGATTGTTTCAAACATCAAAAAATCTATCGTTGTGCCAGCAAGAAGTTTGAGCGAACTTTCAAAACTTATCGATGACGGCGACGATATGATAAATATCTACATTGATTCATACACAATCATGGTTGACCTTGGCGACACAAAAGTGACATCCAGACTTTTGGAAGGCGACTATATCAACTACAAACAAATCATTCCTATGAACTATGAGACTTTTGTCATCATAAATAAGGAACAGTTTGAAGAATCTTTGGAAAGAGCCACCCTTCTTTCAAAGACATCTCAAAACAACTTTGTCAAATTTGACATCAAAGAAAACAACATCTGCATCACATCAAACAGCGATCTTGGAAACATCAAAGAAAACATTCCTGCAACAGTCAGTGGAAAAGACCTTGTGATTTCATTCAATCCAAGATATTTCCTTGAAGCGCTGAGAGTGAACACAAACGAGTTTGTAAAAGTTTGTTTCAACCAACCTTCAACACCTTGTGTGATTGTTCCAACTGAAGAAGATGAATTTTTATATCTCATTCTTCCAGTCAGAGTTATTGGTTAAAAAAAACATTGAGAAAATTCTCAATGTTTTTTCATTATTCAGCTTCAATTCCGTCAGGAAAACATTCTTCACAAACATCAGTATATTCAATATGATTTTTCTCAAGTTCTTCAAGAGATTTTCCAAAATAAAGTTCTGAACCTATCGCGATAGTTGAACCATCTTCATTACAAACATATATAGCGACACGACTAGGTCTTTCTATATTAAGACCACATTTTGTATCTATATCATTCACGCCGTTCATTCTGTCATTTCTATGCAAAACATAATTGCCTGTCATTTTTACAACTGAATATTTTTGAAAATTATCGCTATTGCTTTCTGTTTCTGTGCAGGCTGTAAGAGAACCAACAAAAATTGATCCAGCAATTGATAAAACAGTAAGACCTCCTATAACCCGTAGGGTTAAAACGGACTAATAATTAAAAAGAGAGTGATGCAAGAGCTTGTTTCCTAAATTGCATAGGGG
>CALVMU010000020.1 GCA_944348085.1 uncultured Clostridia bacterium | reverse complement strand
GGAGCAGGTGAAGGGAATCGGACCCTCGCGACCAGCTTGGAAGGCTGGGGTTCTACCACTGAACTACACCTGCACACATTCGACTATGCAAGTTTAACACAACAGCAGAATTTTGTCAAGGAATTTGGCAAAATTTAAAGAAAAATATCTTTAAAAAACGCCAAAATTCCTTTTAAAACACTATTTAATTTTGCAACAACCTTCTTCAAAATATGTAAAAGCAAATTTTTGTTTGCTTTTTATGGCTTTTAAGATGTTTTTGGAAATCTGATTTGCCTTTTTGATGTCAACTTTTGAAGGTTTTGTCCCTCTTTGCAAATGTCCCACAACAAAGGGTTTTATCTCAACGCCTTTTGCCATAGTTTTCAGGTTTGAAATAAATTTTTCAACAGGCAAAATGTTTTCTCGCAAAATTATGATTGAGGAGGTTTCTTGTTTAAAGTTTTTGTTTAAGATTTTTGCAATCTTTTGAAAATTAAGTTCCTCTTCACTTGCGACCAATGCGTCAGCTCCAACCGCATTTGCAACATTTTTTGCAATCTTGTCGCATCGTCTGCCCATAACCTGAAAAACACAAGCGCGGTCAAAAGCATTCATGCTTGGCATAACATTGTAAACAGCGTCGCAACAAGCTTTGACCGCTGTGTGAAAGCCCAAACTATATTCGTTCCCCTCAATATCGTTGTCTATTGTTGCTGGTGCAAAAATTGTTTTAACGCCATTTTCTGCCAACCTTTTTGCCCCTTTTGCTGAGCCATTCCCGCCCAAAATCACAACAGCATCAAATTTTTTTGCATTTTTAAGCCCTTTTTTAAAGCCCTCATCTGTGATAAATCTTGGACAGCGCGCCGATTTTATGCAAACACCTGCTTCATTTTTGTATTTTTTTGGTTCAAAAACGCTTGCAGGATAAATTTCACCGTCAATCAGTCCAGAAAAACCTCGTTTACATGCAAAAAGGCTGTCTTTAAATTTTTTATATAGGTTGAATATAACCCTATTCATGCCAGGCGTGTCACCGCCACTTGCAATCACTAAAACTTTCATTTTTCCTCACTTTATTATGACATTTTCTTCGCCGAGCAGACCAATAAGCTCGTTTATCAAATAGTTGTTTAAATCGACCTTTGAACTGAAGGCAAATGCCGAATTTTTTGAAGTGCATTTTATAACCACCTGGCTTTCGCCTGGATAGGTTGAAACAATGGATTTGACTTTGTCGTATATGTCAATATTTTTTGTGTCAAAACGCAAATAAACCTTTTTGTCGCTTGAAAATTGCTCCTCTTCCTTTTTTTGCCAAGGAGCTATGCTTTCAACAAGAATAACTGGATTGCTTCCTGGTCTGATTGAAGTTCTGCCTCTGATGGTTATAAGCCCGTCTTCCACCAAGATATCTTTATATTTGTTGAAAAACTTTGGAAAGACAATTGCTTCAAATGTGCCGTAAATGTCTTCCACTTGCAAGAAACACATATTGCCAGTTTTGGTCAGTTTCTTGCTGATTTCAGCTATTTGACCTCCACAAGTGACTTGCTGGTTGTCTTGAATGCTGTCATCATCAAAGGTCACTTCTTCACTTGCAAACCCCTCTTCATCTCCTTCCATGTTTTCATCTCTTTCCAAGCCTTCAAACATATCTGAAGTAAAGTTGAAAGAATCATATTTGTCAAGGTAGTCATCAAGTGGATGACCAGATAAATATATGCCAGCAAAGTTTTTTTCGTTTTTAAGAAGTGTCTCTTTGTTGTATTCTTTGATGTTTGGATATTCAATTGCATTGACCACCGCGCTTTCTTCAGTGAAGGTGTCAAAAATTGAAAACTGCCCTGTTGCCTTTTTCTTTTTGTCAGCAATGGTGCGCTCCATAACAAGTGGATAAACATCCATAAGTTGCGAGCGATATTTGCCAAATGACGAGAAAGCACCGCTCAAAATCAATGCCTCAATCGTTCGTTTATTGATGCCAGACTCAGGACATGCGCATCGAGAAATAAAGTCTTCAAAACTCTTAAATTCTCCATTTTTCTCTCTTTCGCTCACGATAAAATCGGTAACCGAAATACCCACATTTTTCAGCGCGCCAAGTCCAAATCGAATATTGCCGTTTTCTGTTTTGAAATATGTGTTTGATTTGTTTATGTCAGGCGGAAGAACTTCAAAGCCCTCTTTTCTTGCATAATTTGTAAACTTTTTGACAAGCTCAGCAACTGCAATACGGTTGTTGAGAACAGCTGTCAAAAATTCAACTTCATAGTATACCTTTAAATATGCCGTCTGGTATGCGACATAGGCATAAGCCGCAGCGTGCGACTTATTGAATGCATAGCCCGCAAATTTGGCCATTTGGTCGAAAATTTTGATTGAAGTGTCTCTGTCATGACCAAGTGCAAGAGCGCCAGGAATAGGCGGTTTTTGACCAGTTGGGTCAACATAGCCATTCAAAAATTTTTCTTTTTCAAATGCAATTTTTTCCACCTGTTTTTTACCCATGATACGACGCACATTGTCAGCGCCTCCAAGGCTGTAGCCTGCCATAACTTGAAAGATTTTCATAACCTGCTCTTGATAAACAATACAGCCGTATGTGTTTTTGAGCACGCCTTCAAGGCAAGGGTCGTCATAGACAATGGTTTCAGGGTTTCTTTTGCCTTGAATAAACCTTGGAATAAAGTCCATAGGGCCTGGACGATAGAGAGAAATTCCAGCGATAACGTCTTCCAAAGAGCTTGGCTGAAGGTCCTTCATAAACTTCTTCATTCCAGAGCCATCAAGTTGGAAAACTGAGTCTGTGTTGCCAGAACTTATAAGCTCAAAAACTTTTGGGTCATTGTATTCCATCTTGGTGAAATCAATGGTGACGCCATGATTTTCTTTGACATATTTGATTGCTTTATGAATGTCTGTAAGCGTTCGAAGCCCAAGAAAGTCCATTTTGAGAAGTCCGAGATGCTCAAGTTCAAGCATATCAAATTGCGTGACAACATCGTCGCCATTTTTTGCCATCGGAACATGGTCAAAAACTGGGTCAGGCGCAATCAAAACGCCAGCTGCGTGCATTGAAGTGTTGCGAGGAACGCCTTCAAGTTTGATTGCCATGTCGACAATTCGCTTGACCATCTCATCCTCTTCATAGAGTTTTCTAAGGTCTGGAACAATATATTGTTTGTCTTCCTCTTTGCCAGTTGTGCCAAAATAATACTTGAGCACTGGCGGCTTTTTCACAGGTTTGTTTGGAATTTCTTTGGTTATTTTATCTGTTTCTGAAAGAGGATATCGAAGCACGCGCGCAACATCTCGGATGGCGTTTTTAGCTTGCATGTTTCCAAAAGTCACAATGTTGGAAACATGGTCATAACCATATCTGCGCTTTGCATATTCAATAACCTCACCTCGTCTGTCCATGCAAAAGTCAACGTCAAAGTCTGGCATAGACACTCGCTCTGGGTTGATAAAGCGGTCAAAGAACAGCTCATATTTCATAGGGTCAACCTGTGTGATACCACTGCAGTAGGCAACCAAACTTCCTGCGCCAGAGCCACGACCTGGGCCAACAGGAATGTCGTTTTGTCTTGCAAAGTTTATATAGTCCCAAACGATAAGGAAATACTCCACAAAGCCGAGCTTTTCGATAAGAGAAAGCTCCATTTCAAGCCTGTCTCTAAGCTCTTTTGTCTCTTCTTTATAGTTTCTTTTCAACCCTTCCTCAGCCAGATGCCTCAAAAACTGCACTGGAGTCATGCCATTGTCTGGCTTATACTGTGGAATAAAGTTGTCAGACGCACCAAGAGTGTCTTCTTCAGGAACAAATTGGTTGCCCTTGTCCTTTGCTTCTCTCAGTGATTTGGTCCTAATCGTGACATTGCACTTGTCAGCAATTTCAAGTGTGCGGTCGAGCGCCTCTTCATAGCCAGGAAGAGCCTCTTGCATCTCTTCATAGGTTTTAAAGTAAAATTCATCAGTTGAAAACTTCATTCTGTCAGGGTCGTCAATGGTTTTTCCCATTTGAACGCACATCAAAACATCTTGAAGCTCAGAATCTTCTTTGTTGAGGTAATGCACGTCATTGGTTGCAACAAGCTTTATGTCAAGCCTTTTGCTCATTTCGGTCAGTTTTTCAACCACAATTCGCTCTTCTTCCAGCCCATGATTTTGAATTTCAAGATAAAAATCATCGCCAAAGACCTCTTTAAACCAAAGCGCGAGTTTGTCAGCCTCGTCAAACTGCCTTTTCAAAATATATTGCGGAATGTGGCCAATAATGCAAGCAGAAAGACAGATAAGTCCTTTTGAATATTCCTTGAGAAGCTTATAGTCAATGCGTGGCTTGTAATACATTCCGTCTATGAAGGCAAAAGAGGAAAGTTTTAAAAGATTTTGATAGCCTTCATTGTTTTTGGCAAGCAAAATTATATGACCAGTGTCTGACTTGTTTGAACGCGATTTCATGTCGTGAGTTATATAAAACTCTTGGCCAATGATTGGTTTTATGCCTTTGGTCACACACGCTTCAAAGAATTTGATTGCACCATACATATTGCCGTGGTCAGTGATTGCAACTGCACGATAGCCTCGTTCTTTGACAATATCAACAAGTTTGTTGATGCGAGCAAGCCCGTCAAGCAAAGAAAATTCGGTATGCAGGTGCAAATGGACAAATTCTTTCATTCTATTCTCCTCTTAAAAGTTGTGCGATTTTTAAAATTCTTCTAAAGCGATGATTGAGTCCGCTCTTTGTAAGTTTCAATGTGGAAAGTTTAAGAAGCTCTTCCAAACTTTCTTGCTGGTTTGCAAGACGCAGAACTGCAACCTCTTGCAAATCTTCAGGCAAGCTTTCCAGCCCAATTTTTTTGTTGATAAGGTTGATTGCCTCCACCTGCTTGATGCTGGCTTCAACCGTTTTTGAGATGTTGGCATTGATGCAATTGACCTGCCTGTTGACAGTGTTGCGAAGTCCGCGACGTGCCATTTCATCAGACAGCGAAAACACGCTTTCAACAGCACCCAAAAGCGCCAAAAGGTCTTTGATTGACTCGCTGTCTTTGATGTATAGCACAAAAATGTTTTTTCTGGTTGAAATTTTTGATGATATATTAAATTCTGCAAGAAGCGCTTGAACGCTCTCCAAAAACTGTTTGTGGCGTGAAGGAAATTCAACATGATAGCCTGTTGTTGGAAGCTTTGAGCCAAGCTGACTCAGTTTTATGCTTGATGTTCCGCAGCCAATAAAAGCCCCTTTAAGATAGGCAATTTTGGTCTTCTCGTCACAAAGTAAGTTTCTGTCTGGCACATCTTTAATCACAAGCCCATCGCCAGTTCTTTCAATGACATCAGCATCAGTCAAAATGTTCATTGAAATGGAAGATGGAAAGGTTATGCGATAATATATTGTCTTGTTGATAATGTGGTCGTCACTTATGCCAAGCGACAAATTTTCGCCATAAAGTCGTTTTACAATTTTGTCGACATAAGAAAAAAGTTCACGCGAGTCGGTCACAAGCTCTGCGGTAATCCCCTCGCTGTTGCGATTTAGATTGCCACAGGCGTGAAAAAGACTGGACAGAAAAGCAAAAGCCTCACCGCTGTCCGCAAGTTCTTCTCCCATGATCTCTTTTTTAACTTCTTTTGCAAAACTCAATTTATTCCTCGTTTGTTTTCAAATTTTGGCAATTTGTCGATGTTGACAACTTGAGAAAGTGGAATTCCAAGCCTGAAAATAAGATTCATTGCTCGGTTGACCTCGCCCACGCTTTCAGGGCTGTGTGCGTCAGAGTTAACAATAAACTTAACCCCTTCGCTAGCCATAATTTCAAGCTCTTTATCGGTAAAGTTTATTCTCTTGCCGTTAAGCTCGACAAGCGTGCCCTTCTCTTTTGCCATTCTCGCCACTGCCAAAGTGTCAGTTGGATAGCCATAGTTGAGATGTGTGATAACATCTATTGGATATTTATCCAGCGCTTTCAAAAATGCTGTTGTATTTCTGGCAACGCGCTCTTTGCTTGGTGAAAATGGTGACAAAAGGTTTGCCCAGTTGATATAGAAAAGGTCTTTGGTCGTGTCCATTTTGACAAGTCTATGAAAGCCCATAAGCAAAATGTCCAAAAACTCAAAGTCATCTTCAAGCACATCGACATTTCCGCTTGCTGAAACTAAGTTTGCCTCCACGCCAAGCAAAATGTCAACGCCAGTGATTTCTTTGGCGTTTAAAATGTCTTCTTTCAAAGATGGAATATCTTTTCTTCTTATTCCAAACATCCAATGATTAAAGCCATGGTCGGTTATTGCAATCTGTTTTAAGCCTTTGTCTTGCGCAACAGAGGCATTTTCAAGCACAGTGCCTTTGCCATGGTTTTTTCTTGAATATTTTGTATGAGTATGATAATCGCCCAGTAAAATCATAACAGCTCACTCCTTCAAATTAGTTAATTTCATGATAGCACAAAAAAAAAGATTTGGCAAGAAAGTTGAGCCTCCTTGCCAAAATATTAATAAAAGTAAAAACTAAATCTTTAATATTTTGCTGTCCAAAATAATGGTTACTGGGCCGTCATTAAGCTGATATATTTTCATGTCTGCACCAAACACGCCAAGCTTAACCAAAATGCCCTCATCTTGCAAACAATCTCTTGCTTTTTGATAGAGTTCGTTGGCTTTTTTAGGTTCTTCCGCCTGCAAAAAATTTGGTCTGTTGCCCTTCGAGCAATCAGCAAGCAGAGTAAATTGACTGACAAGCAAAATTTGTCCACCTATGTCTTTAACTGACAAATTCATTTTGCCATTTTCATCCTCAAAAATTCGCATTGAAGCAATCTTTTTGCACATTTTTTGCATAATGGCTTCATCATCGCCCTTTTCAACGCCAAAATATACAACAAGCCCTTTGTCAATAGCAGAAATTTCCTTTCCATCAACTTTCAGGTTTGCCTCTTTAACTCTTTGCAAAACTGCCTTCATTTTGTTCTCCTCTTTTTTATTTTAGCAAAAAAATGCGAAAAATCATATAAAAATAGCAATTTTTCAGTTAAAAACAAAAAAATCACTGCCCATAAGGCAATGACTTTATTTAAGTAAATTTTCGTTAATTATTTTTGCTTTTATTTTATCATATTCTTCTTTGCTAATTTTTCCATTATTCTTCAATTTATAAAGCATATCAAGGTCGTTATTTAGCTTCAGAATTTGTGAATTTTTCTTATCCTCATCTTCCACTTTATCGCTATCAATATTTACATCAACTGAAATGTCAATGATAATTAAAACATTTGATACAATCAATGCCAAAATCATAATCAAACAAATTACCAAAGTAGCAATTGCAAAAGCTGTAGTATAACTGCCTACCATTATGCTAACAACTGTAAGAAAAACAATAACTAAAAAATTAAATACAACAGCGGTTATCATCGTTGCCTTTTTATTTTTATAGGTTTCTATTTTATCCCAAGCATTGATTGATACAGAATTAAGCACCAATGCAACTATAAAAAACATAAGAAGAGCAATCATAATTGCGACAAAAACAAGCAAAGAGCCTATAGAACTGTCAGCAGTCACAGATGGATCACCAGCAAAAAGCCCGCTAAAAATAAAAAGAGATAATATCATCGTAACAATATCATACAAACTAATAAGTGCAATCGCTATTGTTGCAATAATGAGCCCTGATAAAAGCAGTTTCTTTTTCATAACAATATCCTTTATATAAATATTATAACAAAATTTTTGATCGACGTCAATTTTTTATACAAAAAAAATCACTGCCAAGAAAAAGCAATGATTTTTTATATCTTTAAATAAGTTCTACGATTGCCATTTCAGCGCTGTCACCACGGCGTTGTCCAAGCTTGATAATGCGAGTGTATCCGCCACCTTGTCCAACTTCTTTTGCTCTTGTTGCATATTTTGGAGCATAAACATTGAAAATCTTTTCAAGAAGTGGGTGGTTGATATCTTTTGTTCTTGCCTTAAAAGCCTCAATTGATTCTTTTGGTTTTCTCTGTTCTTGTCTATCGAAAAGATAAGCCATAATCTGTCTGCGAGCTTGCAATTTTTTAGGTCCGTCATTTGAAACTGTTTTTGTCACTTTAACGCCCTTTTCATCTTTAATTTGCTTTTCAACTTTAACGATATCTTCGTAAGAGTTGATTGCAAGAGTTAAGATTTTTTCAGCTTTGCTTCTTACAGACTTAGCCTTTGCAAGAGTTGTTTCAATTTTACCGAGCCAAAGCAGGTCAGAAACTTGTCCACGAATAAGTGAATTTTTTTCTTTGCTTGGTCTGTTTAATTTAGCGTTAGCCATAATTTTCTCCTTTTATGAAAATTAGTCTTCGTCCTTGCTCAGCGAAAGTCCATAACTTTCAAGTTTTGCAATGACTTCATCAATAGATTTGATGCCAAGGTTTTTAACTTTAAGCATATCTGCTCTTGATTTTTTAGTTAAATCCTCAACAGTGTTGATTCCTGCTCTCTTCAAGCAGTTGTAAGAACGAACAGAAAGATCCATTTCCTCAATTGGAAGTTCCATGATTTTTACTTGTTTGTCTTCCTCTTTTGAAACAAGAATATCAGTTGAAGCAAGTTGTGAGCAAAGCTCAACAAAAAGTCCAACGTGTTCAACAATGATTTTTCCAGCAAGAGCAACAATTTCTCTTGCAGAAGTTGTTCCGTTTGTTTCAACTTCAAGTGTAAGTTTGTCATAGTTCACACTCTGTCCAACACGAGTTGCCTCAACGTTGAAATTTACCACTTTGACAGGTGAGAAAATTGAATCGATTGCAATAAAGTCAATATTGTCAAACTTTGTTTTGTTGACATTGCTTGGAACATAGCCTCTTCCGTTTCCAATCATAACATCCATATCAAGCACTGCGCCATCATCCATAGTGCAGATATGAAGGTCTGGTGTCAAAATTTCAACATCGCTGTTTGGTTCAAAGTCTTTTGCAGTAACTTCGCCTGCACCAGTCTTTCTCAGGTGAAGGTAAGTCACAAAGTCTTTGTTTTTGTTTTCACACTTAACAGCCAAAGTTTTGAGGTTTAAGATGATGTCAACAACATCTTCACTAACTCCTCTGATTGTTGAAAACTCATGAGCAACGCCAGCGATTCTTACTGCGATTGGAGCAGAGCCAGGAAGAGCTGAAAGAAGAGTTCTTCTCATCGCGTTTCCAAGAGTGATTCCATATCCTTTTTCAAGTGGCTCAACAACAAATCTAGCAAAAGAGCCGTTGTCAGTTTCTTCACAAGTAATTTTTGGTCTTTCCATTTCCATATAATAATCCCTCCGTTATTATCTCGAATACATTTCGATGATAAGTTGTTCTTTGATATCGGAGTCGATATCTTCTCTCTTAGGAAGTGCTAAGATTTTTCCAGAGAGAGTTGCTGGGTCAAATTCCAGCCATTTTGGTGTAACAATTTTTGTTTCTCTGAGAGCTTTGAAAGCTTCAACGTCTTGTTTGTTTTCTTTGATTGCAATCACGTCGCCAACTTTCACGCGATATGAAGCGATATCAACGCGTTTTCCGTTAACAGTGATATGACCGTGGTTGACAATTTGACGGCATTGTTTTCTGCTTGCTCCAATACCCATTCTGTAAACAACATTGTCAAGTCTGCGTTCAATAAGAGAAAGCATGTTTTCACCAGTAACGCCTTTCATTCTTTCGGCAGCTTCATAGTATTCTCTCATTTGGTTCTCTAAGATGCCATACATTCTTTTAACTTTTTGTTTTTCGCGAAGTTGTGTGCCATATTCAGAGAAAGCAACTCTTCTTCTTGAGTTTCCGTGTTGGCCAGGGATAACCGGTCTTCTTTCCATAGCACATTTCTTGGTTGTGCAACGCTCACCTTTAAGGAAAAGTTTGCACCCTTCGCGTCTGCACTGACGGCAGTCAGGTTGAATAGTTCTTGCCATTTGGTTTTCTCCTTTTAAATTCTTCTTGCTTTAGGAGGTCTGCAACCGTTATGCGCGATTGGCGAAACGTCCTTAATCATAGTTACATTAAGCTCACAGTTTGCAAGTGAACGAATTGCAAGTTCACGTCCGCTTCCTGGACCTTTAACGAAAACTTCAACACTTTGGATACCATGTTCTTTAGCAACTTTTGCAGCATCTTCAACACAAGATTGAGCAGCAAATGGAGTGCTTTTCTTTGAACCTTTAAGTCCAAGTTTGCCAGAAGAGCACCAAGAAAGCACGTTGCCTGCACAATCTGTGAAAGTTACGATAGTGTTGTTAAAAGAGGTCTTGATATGAACTTGACCTTGAGAGATGTTTTTTGAAACTCTCTTTTTAGTTTTTGTAGTTTTATTAACCATTTTTTTTGTAGCCATAACTTAACCTTCTCCTTATTTACCTTTCTTAGAACTTCCAGCAACAACTCTCTTTGGACCTTTGCGGGTTCTTGCGTTGTTTCTTGTGTTCTGTCCGCGAACAGGTAAGCCTTTGCGGTGTCTAATACCGCGATAGCAACCAATTTCGCCAAGTTTTTTGATATCCATGTCGACTTTTTTACGAAGTTCACCTTCAACAACTACATTGTGTTCGATGTAGTTACGAAGTTTAGCAATTTGGTCGTCAGTCAAATCTTTAACGCGAATGTCTGCGCTAACGCCAGTTGCTTCACAAATTTTGTTGGAAGTCACTCTTCCAATTCCGTAGATATAAGTAAGACCTAGTTCCAATCTTTTTTCTCTAGGTAAATCTACACCAGCAATTCTTGCCATTTATAATTCCTCCAATTTTAATTTTTAGCCTTGAACTTGTTTGTGCTTTGCAGACTTAGAACAGATGACCATAACTTTGCCATCGCGCTTGATAACTCTGCACTTGTCACAAATCGGCTTAACAGATGCTCTAACTTTCATAATGTCTCCTTTTTAGCCCTTATCTCTCCAAGTTATTCTGCCCTTTGACAGGTCATAAGGGCTCATTTCGACTTTAACTTTGTCCCCTTCCAGAATTTTGATATAGTTTTTTCTCAATTTTCCTGAAAGATAGGTTGTAATTTCGTGACCATTTGATAGACGAACCTTGAACATAGTGTTTGGAAGAACTTCTTCTACAACACCCTCAAATTCGATTACATCTTCTTTAGACATGCTCACTCCTTTTTTGTTTTAAGAATTTTCTTATCGCGCAGTTTACTCTTTCATTGTCATCGTCCAAGACCTGCCCGTCCATCTTATCGTTGCCATAAAGTTTTAAGTGCTTTAAATTTTTTTGCTTAGGATTTGTTTTTTTAAGCCTTTTGCCATCAACTATAAAAGCCCTGCCACTTTCCACTTTTAAAACTATAAAAATTTGACCTTTTTCCTTTCCTGCCAATGCAAGAACAACATTGCCTTTTTCCATAGTTTCATCCTTTTATAAAGTCAAGATTTCAATTCCGTCTTTAGTGATGTGGACTGTGTTTTCATAATGAGCAGATGGCATCCCGTCGCGCGTTATAACCCCCCAGCCATCTTCAAGAAGCCAAACATCTTTGCGTCCCATGTTGATCATAGGTTCAATTGCAAGGCAGGCATTTTCAGTCACGAGTGGACCGTCAGTCACCTTGCCATAGTTTGGAACTGAAGGCGGTTCATGCATTTTTTTGCCAATGCCATGACCAACAAGTTCGCGAACGACCGAGTAGCCATGTTTTTCAGCATAAGCTTGAATTGCATGTGACATTTCACCAAGTCTGTGTCCAACCTTTAAGTTTTTGATGCCCTCAAAAAAGCATTGTTTGGTCACATCGATAAGTCTTTGCTTTGCAGGTGAAATTTTGCCAACTGGAAAAGTTCTTGCTGCGTCACCATTATAGCCCTTGTAGATAACTCCAAGGTCTATACTGATGATGTCTCCCTCTTTAAGAATGACCTCCTCACTTGGAATGCCATGCACAACCATTTCGTTGACTGATGTGCAAATGGAAGCAGGATAGCCTTCATATCCTAAGAATGAGGGAATTGCACCACTATCAATTATAAACTTTTTTGCCAGATTGTCAAGTTCTTTAGTTGAAATGCCTGGTTTTATCAGAGTTTCGCAGTAATTAAGCGCGTCTCTCGTGATTTGCCCAGCCTTTCGCATAAGGACCATCTCTGCAGGATTAAGATTGTTCATTACTTAAGCCTCTCTAAAAAAAGTTTAACAGGTCTGTAAGTTTCTTCTGGCGTTCCTGCCGATGAAACTTTGAAAACCTTGTCACCGTAGAAGTTTATAAGTGGTGTTATGTTTTGTTTATAAACTTCCAGACGAGCCTTTATTGCTTCAGGTTTATCGTCATCACGCTGAAACAATGGAGTTTGACATTTTCTGCACAGTCCAGTGTAACCTTCATATTCAGCATTGTCAATTTCTCCACAATTTGGGCAATTTCTGCGTGAAACAAGTCGTTTTACTATTTCGTCAAAATCAAGTTCAATTGAAATGACAGCGTCGATGTCAGTAAGCTCTGCAAGCATTTTTGCTTGATTTAAAGTTCTTGGATAACCATCCAAAATATAGCCTTTTTGACAATCGCTTTTATTGAGCCTGTCTTTCAAAACCTCGAAAGTGACTTTGTCAGGAACAAGTGCTCCGCTTTGCTGATAGGCTTTAACCTCATCGCCAAGAGCTGTTCCGCTTTTTGCAACCTCTCTGAGAAGGTCGCCTGTCGACAATTGAGGAATGCCAAAATCTGCCACGATTTTTTTTGCAAGCGTTCCTTTTCCGCTACCTGCAGCGCCTAGTAAAACAAGTTTCACTAAATTACCTCCATTTTTTGTAACATCCATTTCACTTGAAAGCTTTATCTTAGACAAATTCGTCAAACTGAACAAAAATCTTAAACAAATCTTTCAAATCAAATTTTTGTTACTATTGCTCACAGCGGGGAAATCCCCGCTGATGATGCTAGTTTAAAAAGCCTTTATGATTTCTCATAAACATTTGTGCTGAAAGTTGTTTTTCAAGCTCAAGAGCCACAGAAACAACAATCATAAGTCCTGTTGTGCTGAACGCGTTGATAAGCACAGAGGCAGTTGTTGCGTCACCAATTGCTTTGAAGGCAAGTGATGGAACGAGCGCAATAGCTGCAAGGAAGATTGCGCCAAACAGCGTTATCCTTCCAGAAATTTTTCCTAGATAGTCAGCGGTAGGCTTGCCCGCTCTTATGCCAGGAATAAATCCTCCCTGTTGCTGAATTCTCTTACTTATATCATTTGGATCAAAAGTGATTTTTGAATAGAAGAAAGCAAATAAGAGAATAAGCACAGCAGTAAGCACAATATAAAGCCAAGAATTTGTTCCCAGCCAGTCGCTATACCAAGTGACATCTGGCCAGAAGATTGAAATGATAAGTTGTGGGAAAGTAAGAAGTGCGTTTGCGAAGATGATTGGCATAACCCCTGTCGCGTTGACCTTGATAGGAATGTAGTTGCTTTGACCGCCATACATTCTTCTTCCCTTGATTTGTTTTGCGTATTGAACATTTACTCTTCTTTCACCACCATCAATGAAAACGATAAGAGCAAAGATTGCAATAACAGCAACGATAAAGATAAGAATATACCAAATATAGTTGATGTCAGCAATGGTAAGTTCAATTGCAGTGAAAAGGCTTTGACCTGCGCTTGAAAGAATACCAACAAAGATAAGAAGGCTTGTTCCGTTTCCAATTCCAAGATCGGTGATTCTCTCACCAATCCAAACGGTGAACATTGCCCCAGCCACCAGCGTTATAACCACGCCAGCGCCAATAAGCCAAGTTGGAAATCCGCCAAGGTTTTGGTCAAGGTTGCCTGAGTATGCCACAACAATGCCAATTGCCTGAGCAAGAGCCAGAACCAGCGCTGCAATTCTTGTGTAAAGATTGATTTTTCTTCTTCCGTCTTCACCGCTTTTTGCCGCTCTTTCAAGTGCTGGAATCGCAACGGTCAAAAGTTGAATAACAATTGACGCTGTGATATATGGCGAAACGCCAAGAGCCAGAATAGAACAGTTTGAAAGCGCGCCACCACTGACCATGTTCATGAGTTCGAAGAACCCAAAACTTGAGCCAGAAGTGTCCACGATGGATGTGCTGAAACCAACACAAGGAATCCAGCAACCAATTCTATAGATAAAAAGTAAAAGAAGTGTGATAAGAATCTTCTTTCTTATGTCTTTTACTTTAAATGCTTCAGCTATTGTCTTAAACATTATAACTCCTCAATTTTACCGCCAACTTTTTCGATTTTTTCTCTAGCTTGTTTGGTCACTTTACTAGCCTTGATAGTAAGAGGTTTTGTAAGAGTGCCATCGCCCAAAACTTTAAGTCCATAAGGAGCACGCTTACCGATAAATCTTGTCTCGTAAAGCAGTTCTTCAGTGATAACTGCGTTTGGTTCAAAAGCTTCAAGGTCGCCAACATTGATGCAAGCGTAACCTTTTTTGAAGTTTTTGTTGTTAAATCCACGGATAGGAAGTTTTCTGATCATTGGAATGTTTCCACCCTCAAATCCTGGTCTAACGCCACCACCACTACGAGCATTTTGACCTTTATGTCCTTTTCCGCTTGTTTTTCCTATTCCACTGCCAATTCCTCTGCCAACTCTAACTTTCTTAGTAGTTGCGCCTTTGGCAGGTTTCAAATTTTCAAGTTGCATGATTTCCTCCTATTTAACCTCTTCCACTTTTACGAGGTGAGCGATGTGGTGGAGGCTTCCTCTAATGGAATCATTGTCAGGGAGAATTCTTGTTTGGTTGAGCTTTTTAAAGCCAAGAGCTTCAACAATAAGGGCTTGCTTTTTGTTGTAGCCAATTGCGCTTTTCACCCAAGTGACTTTAAGCATTTTTTGTTTTGTTGCCATAGTTTCCCCCTTTTAAATCTCTTCAACGCTTTTTCCGCGTCTTCTTGCGATTTCTTCTTTGGTTTTAAGTCCCATAAGTCCTTCAAAAGTTGCCTTAACAACATTGATTTTGTTTGAAGAACCATGGCGTTTTGTAACGATGTTGCCAATTCCTGCAAGCTCGATAACGGCACGAGCTGAACCACCAGCGATAACACCAGTTCCGGCAGGTGCAGGGAGAAGCAAAATCTTTGTTGAAGAGAATTTTCCAATAGTTTCGTGTGGGATTGTTCCGTCAACGATTGGAACCATCTTCATGTTTTTCTTTGCAATGGTTGTAGCTTTTTCAATAGCGCCACTAACTTCTCTGCTCTTTCCAATTCCAAGCCCAACCTTGCCTTTGCCGTCACCGACAACAACAAGAGCTGAGAAGCGGAGGATTCTTCCACCCTTAACAACTTTTTGAACTCGTCTTACAGAAACAACTTTCTTTTCGATATCGCTGTTCTCTCTTCTTGGAGCGCGATCTCTGCGGTCTTGTCTTGGTTTTTGACTAGACTTTTTGCCTTTAGAAGAGGTTTCTTCAACATTTTCGGCTGTAACTACTTCATTTTCTGCCATAATTTCCTCCTAAAATTTAAGTCCAGCCTCTCTAGCGCCGTCCGCCAGAGCCTGAACACGACCAATATAGATGTAACCGCCTCTATCAAAGACAACTTCGCTGATTTTCTTTGCAAGAGCTTTCTTTGCAATTTCTTGTCCAACAAGTTTTGCTTGTTCACTCTTTGTTTTGCCTTTGCATTTTGCTTGAATATCTTTTTCAAGGGTTGAGGCAGAAACAAGAGTTTTTTGAGATTCATCATCAATGATTTGAGCATAGATTTGGTTTAATGAACGATAAACGCAAAGTCTTGGTCTTTGAGCTGTTCCGCTCACCTTTCTTCTAACTCTTTTATGACGATTAAGTCTTTCCTGATTTTTATCTGTTTTCTTAATCATACCTTTAGCTCCTATTTCTTACCTTTACCGGCAGTTTTTCCGACTTTTCTTACAACTACTTCGTCAGAATATCTAACTCCATAGCCATGATATGGTTCAACTGGTCTGATATCTCTGATATTAGACGCAAATTGACCAACTTTTTGCTTGTCAATTCCACTTACAACGATTTCTGTTGCAGAAGGAGTTGAAACTTGAAGGTCTGATGGAATTTCAACTTCAACTTGGTGAGAAAAACCAAGGTTCATAACAAGTTTGTTTCCACTAACCTGAGCTTTGTAACCTACACCAGAGATAAGAAGTGATTTTTTAAATCCTTCGCTAACGCCAACAACCATGTTGTGAGCAAGCGCTCTGTAAAGGCCGTGTTTTGCGTTTGCATCTGCGGTGTTTTTTGCAATTTCGAAAGACATCTCTTGTCCGTCAATCTTAACTGCAATTGTTTTGTCAATCCATTGACTAAGTGTTCCTTTAGGTCCACTTACAGTAAGGACTTCATTTTCAAATTTTGCAGTCACGCCAGCAGGCATAACGATAACTTTTTTACCTATTCTAGACATAACCCCTCCTTACCATACATAAGCAAGAACTTCGCCACCAACGCCGAGAGCTCTAGCAGTTTTGTCAGTCACAATACCCTTGTTTGTTGAGATGATTGCGATGCCAAGTCCGCTGATAACTCTTGGAAGTTTATCTTTTTGTGCATAGATACGAAGTCCAGGCTTAGAAATTCTTTTAAGACCTTGGATAACGCTGTCGCCAAGTTCATCATATTTAAGAGTGATTTTAATATTTCTCTTGCCACCATCTTTAACTTCTTCAAAAGCATTGATATAGCCTTCTTCAAGAAGAATTTTGGCAATAGCAAGTTTTTCGTTTGAAGCAGGAACGATTACTTGTTCGTGTTTAGCGCCAAGGCCGTTACGAATTCTAGTAAGCATATCTGCGATTGGATCTGTAATCAACATAAACTTGTTCCTCCTTCTTACCAACTTGATTTTTTAACGCCAGGAATTTCACCCTTGTTTGCAAGTTCTCTGAAGCAAACTCTGCAGATGCCATATTTCTTAAGCACTGCGTGAGGTCTGCCACAAAGAGAGCAACGAGTGTAGGCGCGGGTTTTGTATTTTGGTGTTCTTTTTTGTTTTTCAACTAATGCTTTTCTTGCCATAATTTCATCTCCTATTTAGCGAAAGGCAATCCAAGTGCCTTTAAGAGTGCTTTTGCTTCTTTGTCTGTCTTTGCAGTTGTAACAAAAGTAATATCAAAACCTCTGATTTTTTCGACTTTTTCATATACGATTTCTTGGAATATAAGTTGTTCCTTAATTCCCATAGAGTAGTTTCCTTTTCCGTCAAAAGACTTGTCAGAAATTCCTCTGAAGTCTCTCACACGAGGAAGAGCGATTGCTGTAAGTCTGTCAAAGAACTCATACATTCTTGCTCCTCTAAGAGTGACTTTTGCACCAATTTTTTGTCCTTCTCTTAAAGAGAAGTTTGAAATTGATTTTTTAGCAGTTGTAACAATTGGCTTTTGACCTGAAATTGCTGCAAGTTCGTCAACTGCGATATTGAAGCTCTTAGAATTTCCTTTAACTTCACCAAGTCCCATGTTAAGAACAATCTTTACAAGTTTTGGAACTTCGTTGACATTTTTGTAACCAAATTCTTTGATAAGAGCAGGAACAACTTCTTGTTTGTATTTAGCAAAAATTCTGTTTTCTTCCATAATTTACTCCTATTTGCTTTCCTTAGCAGTTGTCGACTTTTTTGTAGTTGTTTTTGTTGCACCTTCAGCTTTTTTTGCTGGTGCTTTTGCAGTCTTTTCTGGTTTTGGAGCAGATTTAACTGTGCTTTCTGCTTTCTTTACAGCTTCTTCTTTGCTTGTTTTTGCGATAGACTTTTTAGCCTCTTTCTTTGTTTGTTTTACAAACTCTTTGTCAAGGCTGGCTCCGCACTTTTTGCAAACTCTTGCCTTTTTGCCGTCAATTTCTTTGTGAGCAATTCTTGTGGCTTTGTTGCAAACTGGGCAAACAACCATAACATTTGAAGCGTCAATTGGAGCAGGTTTCTTTACAATTCCGCCTTTGTCTTGTTGAGACTTTGGCTTTTGATGTTTTGTGACAATGTTGACATTTTCAACAAGCACCTTGTTTTTATCGGAGTAAACTGCGCTTACTTTTCCAGTTTTACCTTTATCTTTTCCGGTGATAACATAAACTGTATCGCCATTTTTAATTGTCATTTTCATTGCAGTAACTCCTTTTAAATAACGTCTGGTGCAAGAGAGATAATTTTCATATATCCTCTGTCACGAAGCTCTCTAGCGATAGGTCCAAACACACGAGTGCCTCTTGGTTGTTTTTGATTGTCGATGATGACAGCTGCGTTTTCATCAAATCTGATGTGAGAGCCGTCAGCTCTGCGAAGGCCTTTTGAAGAACGAACGATAACAGCCTTAACAACGTCACCTTTTTTAACAGTTCCGCCAGGAATTGCTTTTTTAACAGAAGCAACGATAACGTCGCCAATGTTTCCACTTCTTCTAAAAGAACCGCCTAAAACTCTGATACACATAATTTCTTTTGCGCCAGTGTTGTCGGCAACTTTAAGTCTTGTTTGTGGTTGAATCATATTCCCCTCCTACTTAGCTTTTTCAACAATTTCAACAACTCTGAAGTGCTTGTCTTTGCTGAGTGGTCTTGTTTCCATAATCTTTACAACATCGCCAACTCTGCATTCATTTTTCTCGTCATGAGCTTTGAACTTTTTGCTTTTCTTTACGACTTTTTTATAAATTGGGCTTTTAACTCTTGAAACAATCAAAACGACAACAGTTTTGTCCATCTTGCCGGCGCTGACAACTGTGCCTTGTCTAGTCATTCTTTCATTTCTACTTGTTTCCATTGTTACCTCCCTCGGCAATTTCCTTTTCTCTTATAACGGTTTTCACTCTTGCAATGTCTTTTTTGATGTTATGAATTGCCATTGGGTTTGCAAGAGACCTTGTAGCGTGAGAGAAACGAAGATTAAACAATTCGCTGTTAAGCTCTTTAAGCTTTGCGTTTAACTCGCTAACCGTCAAAGTCTTGATATCATTAATTTTCATCTTTCACACCACCTTTATCATCTTCTTTCTTCACAAACTTAACTTTGCATGGAAGTTTGTGACCGGCAAGTCTAAGTGCTTCTTTTGCAGTTGCCTCTGAAACGCCTTCGATTTCAAAAAGAACTCGACCAGGTTTTACAACGGCAACCCAAAATTCTGGAGAACCTTTACCTGAACCCATTCTGGTTTCAGCAGGTTTTTTAGTTACTGGTTTGTCTGGGAAAATTTTGATCCAAACTTTTCCGCCACGACGAATATATCTTGTCATAGCAATACGAGCAGCTTCAATTTGGTTTGACTTGATCCAGCATGGCTCGCAAGCAACCATTCCATAGCTTCCGTAAGCAAGAGTGTTGCCTCTTGTAGCCTTGCCTGTCATTCTGCCTCTAAAAACTTTTCTTCTTTTAACTCTTTTAGGCATTAACATCTTTAGCTCCTCCTTTTTGACCAGGTTTTCCAAGGATTTCGCCCTTATAGATCCAGCATTTTACACCGATTTTTCCAATCATTGTGTAAGCTGCAGTTTCGCCATAGTCAATGTCTGCTCTAAGAGTATGAAGAGGAACTGTTCCTCTAAGTTGCTTTTCTGTTTGTGCTTTTTCGTTGGCTTTTGTAAGAACGCCACTAACTTGAACTTTGCAGCCCTTTGCACCAGCTTTCATAACTCTTTCAATAGCCTGTTTCAAAGCTCTCTTTGCAGCAACACGCTTTTCGATTTGAGCAGCGATTGATTCTGCAACAAGTTGAGCGTCAAGGTCAGGCTTTTTAACTTCTTTAACATTGACAAGGAGAAGTTTTACCGGTCTTACAAGTTTTGCGATTTCCTTTTTGATAATTTCAATGCCAGCGCCCTTTGTTCCGATAATCATACCAGGCTTAGCAGTGAAAATGTTTACAACAAGTTTGCCCTCTGTTCTTTCAATTGTGATTTTTGAAATTGAGCAAGCTTTGTATTTTTTCATGATGAAGTTTTTAACGTCTTGGTCTTCTTTCAAATTGATTGCAAAAGTCTTCTTGTCTGCATACCAAGTTGAGTTCCAATCTTTATTGATGCCAAGTCTAAGTCCTATTGGATTAACTTTTTGTCCCATTTTAGCCTCCTACCACTTCATCAAGCACAATTGTGATGTGCGAAGTTTTCTTGAGAATTCTGTCTGCTCTTCCTCTTGCTCTGTAAGCAATACGCTTAAGAAGAGGTCCTGCTGTCACATAAGCTTCTGCAACAAACAAGCTGTCGATGTTTTTGCCTTGATTGTTTTCAGCGTTTGCGATAGCACTTTTAAGCACATTCAAACTCTCAGCAGCGCCTTTGTCAGGCATATTTTCGAGGATTGCAACAGCAGTTTCTGCCTTCTTTCCACGAATAAGGTCAAGAACAATGCGAACTTTTGAAGGGCTAATTCTGATATATTTAGCAACAGCAAAAGGTCTTTTGTCTTTGTTTTCTGCGCGCTTTTGCGCCTTTTGTCTAATTCTTGTAGCCATTTCTCACCTCTTATTTGCCTTTCTTAGCAACTGACGACTTTTTAGTGTGTCCCTTGTAAGTTCTTGTTGGAGAGAATTCTCCAAGTTTATGACCTACCATGTCTGCTGTGCAATAAACAGGGACGTGTTTTTTGCCATTGTGAACAGCAAATGTAAAGCCTACAAAGTCTGGGTAAATTGTAGACGATCTTGACCAAGTTTTGATAGGTTTTTTAACGCCTGACTCTTGCATTTGAGCCACTTTTTTAAGCAAACTTGGATGAACATAAGGTTTTTTATATGATGATTTGCTCATAACACTCTCTCCTAATTAATCCTCTTAACCATCAAGCGGTTAGAGCGATTTTTTCTCTTTCTAGTCTTGTAACCAAGAGCAGGTTTACCCCAAGGAGTAACAGGTGAAGCCATACCCACTGGGCTCTTACCTTCACCACCACCATGCTTGTGGTCATTAGGGTTCATAGCCACACCACGAACGGCAGGACGAACACCCATATGTCTCTTTCTTCCAGCTTTGCCAAGTGAAACAAGTTCGTGGTCAAGATTTCCAACTGTTCCAATAGTGGCACGGCAAGAAAGAAGAACTTTTCTCATTTCGCCAGAAGGAAGTCTAAGAGTTGCATACTTTCCTTCTTTAGCCATAAGTTGAACAACAGCACCAGCAGAACGAGCAAGTTGTCCGCCCTTCTTTGGTTGAAGTTCGATGTTATGAATTGTTGAACCAACAGGAATTGAAGCAAGTGGAAGGTTGTTTCCAACTTTGATTTCAACATTTTCTCCGCTCATAACAATGTCGCCATCTTTAAGTCCAAGTGGAGCGATGATATATCTCTTTTCGCCGTCAGCATAGCTTAAAAGTGCGATGTAAGCAGATCTGTTTGGGTCATATTCAATTCCAACAACCTTTGCAGGAATGTTGTCTTTGTTTCTTTTGAAATCGATGATACGATATTTTTGTCTGTTTCCACCACCTTGGTGACGAACAGTGATTTTGCCTTGAGAGTTTCTTCCAGCATGTTTGTCTTTCTTTGCAAGAAGAGACTTCTCAGGAGTTTTCTTTGTAACTTCTTCATAGGAAGAGGTTGTATAGAATCTTCTTCCAGCAGAAGTAGGTCTATGTGTTTTGATTGCCATAACTTATCTCCTCCTATTAATTCAAGCTGTCAAAGAACGCGATGGTTTTTGAATCTTTAGTAAGCGAAACAATTGCTTTTTTGTAGTCACTTGTTCTTCCTTCCGTTCTTCCAGACTTTGTATTTTGGAACTTTTTGTGTCCTTTAACATTGATGGTGTTAACCTTTTCAACTTTAACTCCAAAAAGTTCTTCGACTGCTTTTTTGATTTCGATTTTGCCAGCGTTTTTGTTTACAAGGAAAGTGTAAACTTTATTTTGGATGCCAGCAAAGCTTTTCTCAGTGAGAATTGGTTTGATAATAATTTTCTGCGCTTCCATTATTCTGCATACGCCTCCTCGATAGATTTGATTGCTGACTGAGTGATAACAAGGTTTTTGCTTGCCACAACATCATAAGTGTTGAGTCTTGCAATTTCTTCAACATCAAGAGTTGGAATGTTTGCAACTGACAAGATTGTTTCTTTTGAGTTTTTATCACTCACAACGAGAGTGTTGCCTTTGAAACCGAATGCGTCAACAAAGCTTTGAGCATCTTTTGTCTTTGCTTTGTCAAAAGCAAATTTGTCAAGAACAACAACTTCGTTTTGTCTGATTTTTTGACTGAGTGCACTGAGAAGTGCAAGTCTCTTCTTTTGTTTGTTAACCTTTTTAGAGAAATCTCTTGGTTTTGGAGCGAATACAATTCCGCCACCAGTCCATTGTGGGCCTTTTGTAGAGCCTTGTCTTGCTCTGCCAGTTCCCTTTTGACGCCAAGGTTTCTTAGCGTGACCTCTAACTTCGCTTCTTGTAAGAGTTGATTTTGTGCCTTGTCTTTGATTTGCATTGTAGGCAACGATAACTTCGTGAATAAGAGGTTCGTTATACTCAATTGCGAAAAGGTCGTCTGCAAGGTTCATTGAGCCGACTTCTTGCGCTTTAACATTATAAACTTTAACTTTTGCCATGACCTTCTCCTTTATTTAGTAACCTTTTTAGCTTCCCTGATAGTCACGATTGAGCCTTTAGGTCCAGGAATGCAACCTTTAACCAAAAGGATGTTTCTTTCGCTGTCAACTTTTACGATATCAAGGTTTTGGATTGTAACTCTTTCCACACCATAGTGTCCCGGCATGTGTTTGTTTTTGAACACTCTTGATGGAGTTGAGTTTGCACTCATAGAGCCGACTTCTCTATGAACAGGTCCAGTTCCGTGTGTCATTTTAAGTCTGTGTTGGTTCCATCTTTGAATAACACCAGTAAAACCACGACCTCTTGTAGTTCCGCTTACATCAACTTTGTCTCCTTCAGAGAAGATGTCAGCTTTGATTTCTTGTCCAAGATTGTAACTAGAGCTGTCTTCAAGCTTAAGCTCTTTGACCATTTTGTAAGTTTCAACTCCAGCCTTTTTGAAAGCGCCAGTTCTTGGCTTGTTAACTCTTTGCGCTTTTTGTTTTTCAAATGCCACAACAACTGCATTGTAGCCGTCTTTTTCGTCGTTCTTAACTTGAACAACTGGGCAAGGACCAGCCTCAACAACTGTAACTGGGATTACAAGTCCCTCTGGAGTGAAGACTTGTGTCATCCCTAGTTTTTTGCCGATAATCGCTTTTTTCATAAACTTGTCTTCCTCCTATTATAATTTGATTTTGATATCAACGCCAGCTGGCAAGTCAATCTTCATAAGAGCGTCAACTGCTTTTGAAGATGGAGAGTAGATATCAATAAGTCTTTTGTGAGTTCTTGACTCAAATTGTTCACGACTGTCTTTGTCTTTGTGTGGTGAACGGATAACGGTTACCACTTCTCTGTCTGTTGGAAGTGGGATTGGGCCAGCGACCTTGGCGCCGAACTTTTCTGCAGTGTCGATAATTCTTTTGCAAGCTTCATCGATAAGTGCATGTTCAAAGGCCTTCAATTTGATTCTGATAACTTGTGTTGCCATTAATTATACCTCCTGTAATAGCAATGCCAATCCATATTTTCACTCTGCTTTAGGTCAGTGCGTTACACTTGCCCGCGTGTATCTCGCTGTGAGAGATTAAAAAAAGTGATTTTAGAATTGGTCGCCCGCGGTCTATGCCACAGACTTGTCCACATGAATTCTCTTTGATTGCCGGTAACCAAAGTAACCTCATGTTTCAACCCATAATTTCACAGCATGACTATTCTAACAAATATTGATATCTTTGTCAAGTGTTTTTCAAAACTTTTTTAAGAGTTTTTTAAAAGGTCAAAACAGCTGATTTTTGAGCTATTTAAAATAAAGTTAAGAATATAAATAAATATAATAAGTTCTATTATATGAGGCGAATTGCCAAAGGTAAGATGCCAAAGAGTGGTTAACATCATCGGCTGAACGGGCTGTGTGATGCCAAAACTCACCGCAAGTTGAGTTTTGGTTTTTTTCGCTCCGCGAAAAACGCGCAAAAAAATTTTTGCGCCATCACACAGCCCTGCCTCAAACTCCACTAAAAACCGCACACAGCCACCTCAACACTAAAAACTGAAACCAGATAGCAAAAAACTGAAACCATATGGTCTCAGTTTTTGTTTAAGCTATTCTTTTGCCCCATCTTCAAGTTCTACAAGCTCATCAAGAAGAGGTCTCTCATTTCTTGCTTTATCAATCTCTGCAGACTGTCTTTCCATTTTGTCAGCTTTTTCACGATTTACAGCAACATATTCAGCTTTTCTGATCTCATTTTCAGTTTCAAGTTTTTCAAGCTCTTTGCGCAACTTGTCAATTTCTGCTTGCCTTGCACCAAGTTTTTTGCTCTTTTTGCTAGCTTTTTGCTCCATTTTTTCAAGTTTTCTATCTTTTCTTCCATCTGAAACAAAGTCGCCAGCTTGAGTTTTCATTTTATTTTCAATCGTTTGAGCTCTTTCAAGCAAAGCGTCTCGTCTTGCGGCCAAATCTGCTTTTCTCTCGCTTGTAAGATCATCCAACTCTTCTTGCAAAGTTTCTTTTCTTTCATTAAGCCTTTCAAGTTTTTTATTGATTCTGTTCATCTTCTTGCTGTTTTTTGTAATCTTCTTAATATTTCTTTTCTCAATATTTTCTGGCGAGTAATACATTTCCTTTACTGCTAAGATTGCTTTACTGCCCCCAATCCCCAATATGGCTCCTCCAGCTGTTGCCCCTAAAGACATGCCTGATGCAGCAACCGTAGGAGCCCAGGGAGCCCAGAGAGATAAGGAGTCTAGATTAGCAATAAGAATAGGGAATCCAATACCAAACAAGGCAACAATACCCACAATGCTCCCGCGCATAGCGGCAAGGAGGCCGTCAGCAAAATCAAACCCGTCAAAAAATATGTTTTGCCTTTTAAAATTAAAAAACTCTATAACCTCTTCATTATCATTGCTTATTTCAACGATTTCGCTACTCTCTTTCTCGTCAACTTTGGTCAGGTCTGGATATAGACGGAAGGTTTTGCCTTTCTGCTCAACCGTCAAAAATTTGTCATAACTTTTATTCTTATATACCTTATCAAACTCTTCACTGCATTTTTCAAGCTCTTGGTTTAAAAGAAAATATTTGTCGTTATCTTCTACCAGAATATATTTTCCAAATGCTTTGCCTACAATTCCAACATAGCTTTTGTCATTCTTGATTTTGCAATTTTCGTCTAAAAGATAATAAACTTCACCTGACTTTGGTTTTACAAACAAAAGTTGCTTGTCTCCAAAACGGACATCTTGAGCGTCAAAATATGGACCATACAACTTTCCTGCCTCATCTCTAACATAGAAGTTGTGATCTAGCACCCTTGCCTCTGGCGAATAGCCCGCTGCGTTTATAACTCTTTTCATTTTTTACCTTTTCCCTTAAGTTTTTATGATAATTTTAACACTCTCTCCCACCAAGTTAAGAGGTTTTGTAGAATTTTCAAACTTTTTATTCAGCCTTTCCATCTTCTCCATCTTTATCTGCTTTAAGATCTATATCTGAAAAAGCATCTATTCCTGAAGAATATTCACCTTTCGGAAACAAATGTTCTTGTTTCCTTTTTTTTAACTCTCTCAAGTCTTTTTCCAAGTGTAGCAACTTATTTTCATGGTGCTTAATTTTCAACAATGTTAACGCTTCGTCTTTTTCAATCTCTAGCGCATGAAGAATATAATTAGAACCACGCCAGCGAAGGTTTTCCTTTTCAAAATAGTCAAAAATAGCATTTGTAATACTTTCAACAAAATGCTTATCGTCAAACATGCACGCTGGAACACGCCCAAGAAAAACATATGGCAGAGCTCTTACCTCTTCTAAATACATTTCAACAAAATCTTCATATTTCATATCTTTATATTTTTTACCTTTGTATTCTTGATTCTCCCATCGTTTTTTCTTCAGCACTTCCTTTAAACTTTTTTTTCTTCCTTTTTCGTTTTTATCCATATTTTACCTCCTTTTTTGTGGAAAAGTTTTGTGGAAAACTTTTCCCTTGCAATCAATGATACTTCTATTATACCCCCCCC
>CALVMU010000019.1 GCA_944348085.1 uncultured Clostridia bacterium | reverse complement strand
TAACATGTTCTCTCTTTTTTATTTGTTGTCCGTTTTAATCAAACAACATCCTTTTCTATGCTCTCTTTTTTTGTGCAAAAATATATTTGCAACTTGCTATTTTTATATTAAAAAAATCGAAATCATCAGCGATTTCGATTTTTACATTTTGTCTAGGTCAAGTGAAAATGTTGAATTTTCTGATATTTCAATGCTGAAAGTTTCTTTAGCAACCATTCCTCCAATTTGTTCTACAATATATACCTTTCCATTGATTGAAAAATATGTGTCACTTGACGAGTTATGATAAAAATCAAACTCAAGATATTGCTTGCCATCTCTTTCGACTGTAACAATCTCGTCTCCCTCTTTATGCTTAAAGTGGATTGCATAAATCGTTAAACCGAAATTTCTGTAAACATATTGCAATAATCCCTCATTGCTTTCAATAACAAACTCTGGATGATCTGAGGTAAAATCCATAGGTGTATCCTTTGAATCTTTTTTAATAATTTCTTCAAACCCTACTTTTACTTCATAATTGATTGAATATTGAGTTATCTCTGGCTCAGTTGGTTCATCAGTTGGCTCTTCTGGCTCGATTGGTTCTTCTGGCTCAGCTGGAGTCTCTGGCTCGGTTGGCTCTTCTGGCTCGATTGGTTCTTCTGGCTCAGCTGGAGTCTCTGGCTCGGCTGGTTCTTCTGGTTCGGTTGGCAACTCTTCAGTTGAGTCATCTTCTGGCATATCAATTGGCAGGTCTTCTTGGTCATCACTTGGCTTTACTTCATTTTCAATTTGAGTAGAATTTCCATCGTCATTGCTTGCTGAATTTGTGCATCCAACTGCTATCAAAGCGATTGGCAAAATCAAAAAGCACAAAAACTTTTTCCATATTCTTTTCATATATTTTTTCTCCTTTGTGTAACGCAAGAATAGTCTATCACAAACGATTGAAAAAACAAAGAAATAAAGAAAGATTTTTTGTGTTTTTTCGATTTTTTAAAATTATTTTTTCTTTTGTTTCTTAAAGGAAATTTTTTAGATTTTTATTTAAAATTTGTGCCTAAAATGTTCCTAAAAATTGCCTAATTTCTTTTTGGAAGGGCTTTTGTCGATCAAACTTATTGCATCGTTTTTGGCATTTTGGTAGAGGTGACTATAGGTTTCTATCACCTGTTTTTCTCGGTCGCCAATGAGTTTGCCAAGCTATGTAGTCAGATTTTGACAGCAAACTTAGATTTTTGCCGGCAAAAAAGGGTGTGATATACCTGGAAAAAACATGTCTCTTTTCATAAACAGTGCTTTCTGCATTTTCAAGTCGACAATTTTGAAAATAGCTTTCAAGAAGATGCTCAAAACAGCCTGAGTTTTTTGCAGTCGCACTAAGATTATGCAAATATTCAACATAGGCTCTGTTTGCATCTTTTTTAGTCTTAAATCCACTCAGTCTTTTGTGAACATTTTGTCCTGAAGCTTGCACCCTGAATCGCACAGACCAGCTCTTCTTTTTGGCAAGAGTTCCACATCTTTTGCATTTTTTTAGCATTGTCTGTTGACACATTTTTCTTACAGTTTGGACAATAAAATAATTGAATAAAAGTTGGCATTTCAAGTGAAATGATAACATAACCGGCAAATTTTTCAAACAAAATTGTAAAAAAACATAAAAATCAAAACAAAATTATTAAAAATTGAGGTAAACAAAAAAATGCCAATATGGCATTTTCATTATTTTTCAATTTTCTCAAGCTGTGCTTTTAAAGCATCAACAACTTCTTTTGGAGTGAATGTCTTTTCAAGAACTGAAGGATCATCCCAGCGCATTGACATCTTGTCGGTGTATTCTCCTTTAAGTCCTGCAACACCACGCTCTCTTGAAACGAATTTGCAAAGATAAAATTTTTCAACGCGTTTTGAAACGAAATCTTCGCCCTTGTATTGCATAGGAACATCGTAAAATTTTTCGCCTAAAAGCAAAACTGGCTCGCCAACTATTCCAGTTTCTTCAAACAGCTCTCTTTTTGCGGCTTCTTCTATGGTTTCACCTTCATCAACGCCACCGCCTGGCAAAGTGAAAACACCGTTTCCTTTGTTTTCAATGATAAAAATTTGATTTTGGTCATTGTAGACTATAGAGCGAACCTTTTCAAACAGTCGCCCTTGTTGCACGAGAGAATAAGCATATTTTGTTTTTTCATCAACATACTTTTTTGAACTCATAATTCCTCCTTAGGCGGAGATTGTAACACATTGTGAAAAAATTGTCAAGAGGAGCATAAAAAAACGATGCCAAAAATTTTGGCACCATCTTATTTTGCTTGTTTTGAGATAACTTTTACAACACCTGCAAAGACAAGAATAACGCAACTTGCCATTCTGCTTGAAAGGTGATAAGAGTCTTGATATTTTGCAATAATACCCAACTTTTCAAGATGTGAAAGGTGATGATAAAGCTTTCCAGTTGTTGAAAATTTAAGTTCTTGCATAAGTTGTTTTGCTGTGCAACTCTTTTTTGCCAATTGTTTTATTATATCGATGCGCTCCTGACTTGCAAAAGCCTCCAGCACAAGACTCATTTCATGTGAATCTGCAGAAAAAACTTCTGAAATGTTTAATCGGTCTGCGCCGAATACGCTAGCCGAAGATTTGTCCTCGGTTTCAAACTTGCCAGCATAGCTCATTTCATTTATCTTTAAATCGTTAGGCGAGCAATGTGTGATTATGTTCAGGTTGTCGGCATTTTTGCTCTTTTCTTTTTCAAGTTTCTCAACTCGAGCAACCAAGTCTTTCAAAACTTTTTCAAAATTCTTCTCTTCCATATGACCTCCTTAATAGGAAAAACGCGCGTTTTGTTCTTTCGTAATTACATAATATCATAATAAAGAAAAGCTGTCAATAGTTTTTTTTGATTTTTACAATAGATTTTTAAGGTTGTGCGAGGTTTTGCGTTTTTTATGAAGAAAAATGCAAAGATTGATAAGGGCAAAAGATGCCAAGCTTAATAGCATTGCGACAATGCATAGCAATACATTTCCAACAGCGTAGCCTACTGCTTGGTATAAAAATTGGACAGGAGCGCTGGCTGGCCCAAAGTATGAAAGGTTTCCGCCAATAAACAAACTTAAAATTGTGCACAGAAGAAAATATCCGCCAACTGTCAGTCCGCTTGCAAAGAAATCTTTAAAGCGAAAATCATAAAGTTTGACAAAAATCATGTAAAGCGCGCCTGCAAGCATGCAAAAATGATAAAATCTGCTGTGAAGGTTCATGACAAAACTGTAAGTGCTAAAGCCGCTTGAAACATCAGGCAAAATAAACAGATAGCAAGCACCAATAACAATGCAAGGGATTATTGAAAGCGCTTTTGATATGCGCACCGCCATAGTTTCTTTTTTGCTGTGACAAATGATCGGATATGTAAACATGATAAGCGAGCAAAACACGATAGGGTATCTTTGAGGAGGATAAGCGCCTTGAACTGTGATGTGATAGAAGATTTTTACGATTTCCAAAATCATCAACATTGCATAGAGAAAGATAAGCGGTTTAAGCTTATCTTTGTAACTTTTTCTCTTAAATTTTACTACGCAAAACCAAACAAAAGCAATAGAGAACAGCAGGCCGACAAGGTTTGGAATGCCGTGAAAGATAAATTTATCCATTATCTTTCCCACTGTCTATTGTTTTAGCTTTTTGTTTTTTAGATAGGTGACAGGCAAGAAGATAAATTCCGTAAACGGCGCCAATTGAAACAAAACTTACAATCAGCGTTATTCCCCACATAAGAGTGATCGCATCTCTTGTTCCCCAGAAGGTGATCACAAGACAGTCAAGAGCAGCGAACACGATAAGAAGCACAGCTGCCCACAAATTTGACCATGCGGTGATTTTTTGCTCAGACATAATTAGGATTGAGATTGTGAGAATTATTCCGCATTCAAGAAAATACAAAGCTTTTGCCACTGCGTGTGTGTCGTAGGCATTTGTGTAAACTGCGCTATCAAACAGCGCCCAGATGATTGGAACAAGGCGTGTAAGGCAAAAGGCACCTTGAAAGATTTTTCCAAGCTTGCCTTTATTAAACACTGCAAACAAGCAAACTATGCAAGAGAGGGTTATAAATGAATATGGCACTTCTTCTGAAGGAATGATTGCGCCGTCATAATATGAAGCAACAACAAAAAATCTTAAAAGTTCCATTGCCAAAAATGTTATAGCAAGGCCGACGATAAGTTTTCTGTTTATGTTTTCTTTTTTATAAAGCATCTTTCCGACAAGCACGATAACAGGAAAGAAAATTGAAATCAAAATCAGTGAAAGAATATCAAACATTTTGCACCTCCGTTTGAGAATCTGCCTTTTTCTTTTTTCGCTGGCATAGAGCAATTATTCCGTAGACAGCCACGCACAGCACAAAGAATAAAATCACAACAAAGCAGTTGCCAACCACATAGCCAAAGTTGTTGTAAATGAAACCAAGGTATGAGCTGTTTGGCCCGAAGTATGAGATATCGCCTCCGATAAACAGGCTTAAAACGGTTGAAAGCAAAATGTAGCCACTTAGAACAATAAACAGAGGAAAACATTTTTTAAACTCAAATTTATAAAGCTTTGAGGTCAAAAGATAAATTGCAACAGCAAGCATTGCTCCATGATAGAGATAGCTATGACCTTGGATGAGCGACATATTAAACTGCCACTGAATGCCCACGAACAAAGCAAATATCACAAAAGCTGGAATGATTGAAAAGCTTTTTGCCACTTCGCTGAAACGGTTTTTCTTGAAGCAGAAAAGCGGATAGGCAAACATAACCATAGAGCAAAACACGATAGGGTAGCGACTTGGCTCATATCGACCATTGGTTGCAATCAGATAGAAGATTTTGCAAAACTCAAGGGCAACCAGCAGAAAGAAAACAACCTTGATTGGAATCAGTTTTTTCTCTTCGCTTGCGTTCTTTAAAAATATTGTGCAAAGCGTCACAAACAAAGCCACCAGCACAAGCGTTACCACAAGCGGAACAATGTAATTTAAAACCATAACATCTCCTTTTGTGTTATTGTATAACAAAGGCCTATAATTAATCAACTTAATTTGCAAAATTTCAACAGAGACGACAACGGTTTTCAAAGAGGTTTTAAGTTTCATTTGTAAAAAAGAGATATTTTCTTGTATATTTTTCAAATTTATGGTATATTTAAGAAGAAAGGAGAACAAAAATGGCAAATGTAATCAGAAACATGAACTTTAAACCTATTATCGAAAAAATCGAATATACAAGAGAGCGCGAGCCTCAACCAAACGACAAAATCAATATGAGAGTTTGGGACGAAATGAAAGTTGAAAGACTTCGCTCTGACGCTGTAAAGGTTATTTTGACTCGAAATGTTGAGCCAGACCCAAAGACGATTTTTTCAATTAAGGTTTCACTTGGCATCGAATGCCTTATCAACACATCAGAATATGAAAAACTTGACGACGATGTTGAATATTTCAAAAACAGTCAAATTTCAAGAGTGCTTGCAAGCACAATTTCTTGCATTTTGTCTGAGTTGACACTTCATTCACAAATCGGCGCAATGGTTACAGCACCAATCGTGCAGTTTCCACAATAAAAAGGCCATAGCATGCTGAGCTATGAAAAAGATTTCAAAGAAAGCTTGATTGCAGGAATAGACGAAGCTGGAAGAGGTCCACTTGCTGGGCCTCTTGTTTGTGCATGCGTCATTATGCCTAAAACGGACATAATCGAAGGAATAGATGACAGCAAAAAGCTTTCACCAAAGAAAAGGGAAGAACTTTTTGAAAAGATAACAGAAAAAGCAATCGCTTATTCAATCGTTGAAATAGACGAGCAAACCATCGACGAGATAAACATTTTAAATGCAACAAAGCTTGGCATGAAAAGGGCGCTTGAAAATTTGTCGGCTGCGCCAGAGATTGTGCTGACTGATGCCGTTCGAATTGAGACCGAGATTCCTCAGCAAAACATAATTCACGGCGACGGCCTTAGCTATAATATTGCAGCGGCATCAATTCTTGCAAAGGTTTATCGCGACAGGCTTATGCAAAAATTGTCGCTTTCATATCCGCAATATCTTTTTGCTCAGCACAAGGGTTATGGAACAAAGTTGCACATTGAAAATCTGAAGAAATATGGACCATGCCCTCATCATAGAAAAACTTTTATAAAAAATTTTAACTTTTTTTGAAAAAACTATTGACTCTCCACTTTGCTGTAATGTTAAACTGCCAATGGAGGTGGAAAAATGAAAGAATATTTTAAAATTGGTGAGGTTTCAAAAATTTTGAATTTGCCAGTCAAAACAATCAGATTTTATGAGGCAAAGGGGCTGTTTAAGCCAAGCAAAGTGGACGAGGAAAGCGGCTATCGTTATTTTGACGAAAAGGCAATTGAAAAAATAGCCCAAGTTCAATTTTTAAGAAAGGCAGGTTTTTCGATAAATGATATCAAAAACATTTCGAAAGAAGAGCTTGCTAAACAGGAAATTGAACTAAACGAGCAATTTCAAAAACTCAGAACAAAAATGCATATTTTAAAAACGCTTGATAAAAAAGACGAAAAATCCTTTGCGTATTTTATTAGTGATGCTGAGGCTGTTGGAAAATGGCAACTTATCAGCGGAGACAACCCTTTTTTCAAGTTTATTTACTTTTTGCCAGAAGGCAAAGGCTACTGGATTTTTGAGCGCTGGACTAAAGGAAAAATTTTGCTTCATAGTGGAAAAGTTGCAACTTATTCTATTGAAAACGACACTCTAAAACTCAACATGCCAGACATGCCACAAGAGCTTGTTTTCAAAAAAGTGGACGACAAGCAATACTCTGAAGACGAAATCGCTTTAAAAGAGAATGTTGATTTTCCATTTGTCAAAGATGACAGCGCTGTTGGTTTTTGGAAAGCGATAGCAGTTATTGATAAAAACAAAGCCGACCAAATTGATCCTAGCAAGCTTGAAGAGAAGGAAGGCTTTATCAAAAAGCTTATTTTGTCACCTGACGGCGAGGCGATTTGGGTTAGAGGAAATGGACTTGCTCCTTATAGTTGCAAATGGACAAAAGGGATGATTCTTGACCAAAATAGGCATACAGCGTCTGAAATTAAGGTGAAAAACATCCATGGCAAAACCTATATGATTGTGGACTGGAAGAGCGGAGACTATATTTACAGCGGAGTTGTCAAAGCCTGCTATGTTTTTGAGAAAATAAGCTAAAGATTGCTTGATTTACTTAAATTATGTTTAAAAAGTCCTCTTTTTGCAATAATAAGGCAAGGAGGATTTTTTATGAAACTTAAAGACAGTCAAACTTTTACAAACTTGGCAAGGGCTTATGTTAGCGAGTGCTCTGCGCGCACAAGATATGAATTTTGCGAATATGGTTTTCGCTCAAATGGTTATGAGGCAATCGCAACACTGATTGATAAAATCGCATATCAAGAGTTTAACCATGCGCGCATGCTTTATATGAAACTTCAGGATGCTGAAATGAAGCAAATTGACAATATTGACATTTGTCTTGGGCTTCCTTTTAAAGAAAAGTGGGATTTGCTTTCAAATCTAAAGCTTCTTGCAGAAGATGAAACAGATGAAGCAAAAGCTTACGAAAAATTTGAGCAGACGGCAAGAGAAGAAGGCTTTGGTGAAATTGCCGACCTTTTTGCAATGATAAGAGATGTTGAAATAAGGCACGCAAAAATTTTCAAAGAGGTTTACAGTCAAATGAAAGACAAAAAGCTTTACAAAAAAGCGAAAGAAGTTGCTTGGATTTGTCCAGCTTGTGGCTATGTAAGCTTTGGAAAAGAAGCTTGGGAGACTTGTCCGCTTTGTCAGGCAAAACAGGGTTACGCCTCTCTTATTTTGCCAGACGACTTGCATTTATAACAAAAAAATGCCAAATTTTTGACATTTTTTCTTTGTAATTAACAAAATTATGGAAATTCCCAATAATCAGGGGCCTCCCATTCTGGCGTGTTTAAATAGTGTTCAAGAAGTTTATCTGAGATTTTTTGATTTAAATCTTTTTCAGAAAGTCGGTCATATTCTTCGGCAGTCATAAATTTAAAGCGTTCAACAACGGCGCTTTTTGCTGTTTTGCATAAATATTGATTAAACTCTTGCTTCTTTGCTTTATTTAAAAATGGAAGAGCGTTTGTGTTTAAGAAAAATGAAAAGTCGTTTGTGCTTTCTTTAAGTTCAAAATAAAAAAGTGAATACAAATGTGATAAGCCGGCTTTGGCAACAATCATATCAAGAAGAGTGGTGTAGCAGCCCTCCCGGAAAGGCACGCGTGACAACTTTCCCTCTTCTAAGGTTAGGTGCAATTTTCTTCCTTTGGCGTCAACGATATAGTTTGGGATAATAAGTCCAAGGTTTTCACGATTGCTATCAATTTTTGTGTCGTAGGTATAATTTAAAACATCCTTAGCAGTAAGTTTTTTGATGTTGCCCATCCAAAGCGCTGTTGAAGCTACGCCAGGATTGTTGACATGCAAACCATTTTTGAAAAATCCATTTCTGATTCTTTCCAAATTGTCAAATCTTGTCCAAATATTATGTTGAAAAAGTGAATACTCTTGACCTTTAGCAAGTTTTTTTATTTTTGCAAGAAGGTCGTTTACATTTTTAAGCATTTTATCTTTTGTTATATGTTCTTCTACATAAATTTCATTGTCAAAATCAAAATCATCGTTATGTCTAAATTTTCTGCTGTTTTCGTAATCTTCTGTCATGTTTTCTCCTTTTGCCTTTTTATTATATCATAACTTTGCTTCTTTGTAAATATCAAATTTGTGTTTTCATAAAAACATATTATGAAAGCATAAAAAATACCTGACTAAACAAATTTGTTTAGTCAGGTGTGTTAGAAGTTTGGGAGAGGGGCGTTATAATAAATTGCAATTGCAGTTTTAAAATGTTTGTCAATTAAGAACAATTGCCTCACCTTTTGTTGCGTTAAAGGTGTTATTACTTTGTGTTACTGTGGCAACATCTTGAGCCTCTTGCCCTTCTGGAGCAGTCTTTATTTCATGAATGCCATACCCATTTGTGCTGTTTATGGTTGAGTTTACAACTGATACAGTGATTCCTTCAGAATATTGGTAAGCAGAATCAATAACGACTGCACTGCCTATCGATTGAGCTTGTCCTAAAACATAAACAGGTTCAGCATAGTCTCCAGTAGCTGTGATAGTGCTTTGAGTAATAGCAACATTGCCATCACGGACATAAACACCAGTTGAGCCAGAGATTTGGCAGTTAGTAAATGTTACTGCGTAATCTGCAGGAAGATAAACAGCAACCTTATTTGCAAATGTTGATGTAAATGTGCTGTCAGTTGCAACGATTGAAGCTCCACTATAAAGACCATTTGTGACAAGAGCAAAACCTGCGCTTTCGAGTGCAACATTTTCAAGTGTAACAGTCAATGCTTCAGCATTACCTTCAACAAACAAAGCATAGTTTACATTGCTTGTCATCACACCAGTAATTTTGCCACCACTTTCTTTTGAGTTGGTGAGTTTGATGTTAATTTTGTCACTAACAACTGCTTGTGGTTCGTCAGTGTTATAATCATTTGTTGTAATTGCAATAGAACCATTGATGTTGAAACCGTTTAAATCAATGTCTAATGTTCTAGTGTTTGTAAAAGTCCATACTTGATTTTCAATAAAATTAATGTCTTTGTTCAAAACAATTTTGCTTACAAAACCAGAATTGATTGCTGACATAACATTATTTGCAGTGTTTGCTATAATTACAAAATCACCTTTAAGAGCAGAATTTGTTGCTCTTGTATTGATTTTGCCTTCGTTTACAACAGAGAATCCTTCCATTGTTAAAGTTCCGCCATTAACCGTGAAATTAACTCCTTTTTTAACTCTTATAGAAACACCTTTTGGGACTGTTATGTCTTCTTCCACAACAGTTGTTCCTGTAATATACAACTCAGTCACTCCTTCTTGAAGAGCTGATTTAAATTCTTCAAAGTTTTTGATTGATTTTGCAACTACAATTGTAACTGCAACATGGTTTTTAGCATTGTAATTTCTTCCGCCTGTGATATTTGCATATCTAACATTTTCGCCAACCTCAAAAGGTGTTGAATATGCAGAGTCTTCAGCGTCCCATGTTAAAGTTCCAAAATAGTTTTCTAATTCTTTAATAGTAATATTAGCAACAGTGCCACCTTCATTTACATTAAAGTCTAAGCTTTGAATTTCAATAGTTCCATTAAAGTCGGTCTTAGTAACTGTGAAGGTAGCTTCTTTTTGTTGTTCTGCATAGTTATTAATACCTTTAATAATCGCTTTGTATTCTCCTGCCGCGAAGCCTACATGATAACTTAGATTTTCCCATGCGGTTTTCTTTTCATTATAGTATTGCCAAGTGATTTGATAATCTTCGCCTTCAACCAAGCCACCAACATTGATGGTAGGGGTAACATCATTTCCTAATGTGTTAGAGATGCTAGCATTGGTAATACTAAATTCTGTTTCTCCTAAATCGCTTGCGATTTGAGGCATAATATATCCGCCTGTAATTTCCACTGAAACTTCAACAGTATTGTAATTTTTAGAATCGTCTGGAGTAAAAATTGCAACATATTGATTTGTTCCAACTGATAAAGTTGTTCCAGGTTCTTTCCAAGAGAAGCGTTCATCTTCAAAAGCGATTTGGCTTAAAGTTGTGTGAATGTCGTATGTTTCAGTAAAAGTTGGAGCTGTAACTTGTGGGTCTGCCTTAGCAACAGTGATTGTTATTTCAACGTTGGTTGTGTTTGAATAGTTTTGAGCATCACTGCCAGTGTAGTTTACAGTGAAAGTTTGTTTTCCTGCATCGCCTACAGAAGTGGCAGAATCAACAGCCCAAGTCCAATTGTTTGGCAGAGAAACATCTGCAAGTGTTTGTCCATAAACTGCTGTAAGTCCAGTTGGAACTGCCAAGTTTGCAGGAGTAACTAGGATTGTTACCTCAATACCAGTAATCGTATTGTAAGCATCAGTATCTTCTGGAGTATAAGTTACATTAAAGTCATGCTCTCCAACATTTCCAACGGAAGTAGTGATTGGGTCTTCCCAACTAAATCCATCTGGAAGCTCTACATCTTCCAATGTCTGACCAAAAGTTGCGGTAAGCCCTTCAGGAACAGTATAAGTTGGGTCTTTCTTGCCACCACATGCGGTTAAAGCAATAGCACAAAATATCACAAATCCTAAAGTAGCCAATAATATCAGCAATCTTGAGTGCAGACTCTTTTGTGTATTTGTCATTTTCATTCTCCTTTTAAAAAGATTTTAGGGTTTTTATGATTTTTACATAACCTCGACTAAAATTATGTTATTATAAATTTTATATTTATAATTATCAAGCGCGCCCTAACGCATTTCTCCCCTCCCTCTAATTAGAGTTTAACATAATCAGCAAAATTATGTCAAATAAATCGCAAGCAAATTTGTATGCAATTATGTCCCTTGATACATATCAAAAAAAATTAAAAGAAACCATGTAGAATTATAAGCAAAGCTAATACGCCAACTCTTTTAATCACATTTGTAGCATTTAATTTTTTTATACATGGGGTATTTTTGTGTTTATAGTATAATTTTTTGCTTTTTGCAGATAATAAATCAGCCAAAGGCTTAAAGGAGGGAAAAATGAAAAATTTAGCAGTCAAGGCATTTGCTGGAGCGGCGACCATTCTTTCAATGTTTTCATTTGTGGGTTGTGGAGATGTCAGCACGCATTCAATTTATCAGTTTGAAGTTGACAATGTGACGCAAGTGACCGCAAACGAGGTTACAAATGTTGATGTAACTTTAAAAGCAACCGACATTCGAAGTGAAGGGTATGACCATGTGCTTGTCAAAATAGACGCAACCAACAAAGACAATCTTGAAATCAAGGCGACCGACACACAGTCGCATGAATGGGATGTCATTCAGGTTGGTTTCTGGGGACCACCAGAGGGCTTTGCAATTTCAAATGACTATGAGGTGACAACAGAGTTTAGAGTCAACGCCAAAGAAGAAGGGATTTACACGGTAACTTTTGACCTTGTTGACCTTGATAACAACGAGCTTATTCTTGCAACAAAAACTATGACTTTTACAGCTGTTGCAGGTCAATAATGAAAAATTAACAAAAAAATCATAAAAAATTGCAAAAAATCATAAAAAATTAACAAAAAAGTTAAAAAATAAAAAACAGGCTATAGATTTTAGCCTGTTTTTTTATTTTCCATTTTATTCGAAAATCAAAGCGAGAAAAATATTTTTGGATGTTTTTTTTGTGATTTTTTAGCCTATTTTATTTATTGTATTTTTCAGCGTATTGCTCAAAAGTTCCTGTATAGTCGATATAGTGATTTTCGTCCACAATTTCAATTATGCGGTCTGCAACAGTTTCAATGATTTCTTGGTCATGTGTTGCAAAGAGAAGCGTTCCTTTAAAGTTTTGCATGCCTTTGTTTAGGGCGGTGATTGACTCGAGGTCGAGGTGGTTTGTTGGCTCGTCCAAAATGATAGTGTTGCCTTGTTCAAGCATCATTTTGGCAAGCATGCATCGCACTTTTTCACCACCTGAAAGCACGCAAGCTTCTTTCATGTTCTCTTCGCCAGTGAAAAGCATTCTTCCAAGCCAAGAGCGAATAAAAGTTTCGTTTTGGTCTTTTGAAAATTGCCTGAGCCAGTCAACAAGTGAAAGGTGAACATTGTCAAAATATTCGTCATAATTTTGAGGCAGACAGGTAAGTTTTATCGTCTTTCCAACAAAGACATTTCCGCTGTCTTGTTTTTCTTTTCCAAGAATAATATTGAAAAGAGTGGTCAAAATTTGGCTATTTTTTGCAAAAAATGCAACTTTTTGCCCTTTTTCTATGTTGAAATTGAGTTTTTTGAACATTCCAGCCTTGCTCAGACCTTCAACTTTGATCACCTCTTTTCCAATTTCTTGAGTAAATTCAAAGTTGATGTAAGGATATTTTCTTGAAGAAGGTTTGATGTCTTCAATGGTCAATCTTTCAAGTTCTTTCTTTCTTGAAGTTGCTTGTTTTGATTTTGACGCATTTGCTGAGAAGCGGGCAATAAATTCTTTCAACTCTTTGGCTCTTTGCTCGGCTTTTTTGTTTTGGTCTTTCATTTGTCTTAGAATAAGTTGGCTTGACTCATACCAAAAGTCATAGTTGCCCACATACATATTGATTTTTCCATAGTCAACATCGCAAATATGGGTGCAGACTTTGTTTAGAAAGTGACGGTTGTGCGAAACAATGATAACGGTGTTTTCAAAATCCAGCAAAAAGTTTTCAAGCCAGCGGACTGTTTTAAAGTCAAGGTTGTTTGTCGGCTCGTCAAGCACCAAAATGTCAGGATTTCCAAAAAGAGCTTGCGCAAGAAGCACTTTCACCTTAATTTTTGGGTCGGTGTCGCCCATAAGCTGATCATACATATCTTCGCCAATTCCGATGCTTTGCAAAAGAGATTTCGCTTCACTTTCAGCTTCCCAGCCACCAAGCTCAGCAAACTCAGTTTCAAGCTCGCCAGCTCTTATGCCATCTTCTTCAGAAAAGTCTTCTTTTGCATAAAGCTCGTCTTTAAGTCTTTGCACTTCCATAAGCCTTTTGTGGCCAAGCAAAACGGTGTTTAAAATGGTTTGGTCGTCATAGGCGTTTTGATTTTGTGCAAGAACGCTCATTCGCTCACCTGGCGTGATCACAACTTCGCCAGTGTTTGGTTCAAGCTCGCCAGTCAAAATCTTTAAGAAAGTGGATTTTCCAGCCCCGTTTGCTCCAATAATTCCATAGCAATTTCCCTTTGAAAACTTAAGGTTGACCTCTTTATAGAGAGTTCGGTTTCCAAAAGAAAGTGAAACATTTATAACTTGTATCATAATTTTTCTCCTAGTTCTATCAAAGTATAATATATCGAAGAAATTTTGTCAATTAAAAAATATTTTTTCGCACATTAAAAAGCGCAAATTTGCAAGCAAAAAATAAAAATTAAAAAAATTATTAAAAAAATGCAAAAAAATCATAAAAATCATAAAAAATCGCAAAAAAAAGAATAAAAATCAAAAAAATGATTTTTTAAAACAATTTTTATCAAAGGTTTTTAAATGACATTTTCACCTTTTCTTATAGGGCAGATAAATATTTTTCGATTATATATTTATAATATAATCGATAAAAGTCGAAATTTGTTTGCTTTTTTACAAAGAAAAATTTATAATGTAACTGAAAATCCATGCATGAGGTGTTGCAATGAGAAGAAAAGAAAAAAACAGTGGCGAGCAAACAAAGGCGCCAAAAAGACGCTGGGGAGTTGGCAAAACACTTTCGGTTATTTTTGCGTCTGTGGCATTTATTGTCGGAATTGCTATTCTTGGAGTTTATCTTGCTGGTGGCTTTACAGAGCGCACAACCATTCCTCAAGATATCTCTTTCGACGTGCAAAACGACCCAAACTTCAATTCAGATTTAAACAGGCTTGAAATCACAAGCTCTTCTTTTGAGCTTACAATTGGCTCTACAACAGAAAATGTCACTTCAGATGTTGTCACACTTGGCTTCTCATACACCTATGCATACAACTTTGACACCCAAAGCTTTACCGATGTTGGCTGGGGGATCACAGAGACTGGCGATGGCTATCTTGAAAATGGTGTGCTGAGAATTCCAAGACAGGTTCGCATTGGCGTTCCTTTCACAGTTGAAGTTCTTACATACGACTACACCTACACTGACAGTGACGGCACTCAAGAGATTATCGATCAAATCCGTGGCGGAATTTCCACAATCACTGCAACAAGTCAAAATCCAGACTTGACTCCAATTTCGCTTACCATTGCAGTGGACAGCCCTGTATACAAAACAGAAGTTGTTCTTCTTGATGCACATGGCAATGAAATCACTCCAAATGGTGACATCAGCGAGGTTGTTGAAGAAGAGATCTTTAATGTTATCACAAAATTCTATCCTGCAGAAAGCAGATATATCTATGCTGACACTTCAAGAGAAAAAACTTCTTTCTATCAACCCAGCAATGTTTCAAGCGAAGCTGTCAATGTTGTTTATGACAGTTCAACTTCTCTTCACTTTGAAGCAGGTCTGTCAGCAGAAGGCGGAACAATAACTGCTTACACCGCAGTTAACGCAAAAGTTCAAGAACAGGTTGAGGCAGATGTGCTTGCAATGGGGCTTACTGACAACGAGTCGATCTACAATGCATATTTGCAACACTATGGCAACTTGGCTCGCGATCAAGTTTTGACTGACGAGGCAAACTTCAATGTTGTGCAAGCAAATGTTGATAAGCTTATTGTTGACTCCGCCGGACAGACTTTTGCAATTCATGACCAAGCCGATTTAAGAATTTTCCTTGGCGACAGCGCCGAACTTCCTGACAGATTTTTAGGAGTGCAAGTTATCTCACAAAATGGCGCCGCTTTAAACAACATTCTTGCAAATGTTGCACTCAGCTTCTCGCTTAATGATCAAGATCCAACAATTGCAAGCGGAGAGGGTTCTCCAATTCTTACAGTCAAGGGTGGCGACGGCCAAACTTTGACTCCAACAGCACTTGATGGTGTCAACTATTATTTTCCATTTATAAATAAAGGCGTAACCGATTACAACAACGCTTTCTGGGATCTTAGAGTTGCCTCTGACAATGTAGGCGCCTCAATCACGGTCACAGTTTCGCTTTTGCTTGGAAATGCAGAAGATGGCTATCAACTTTTTGACGGACAGGCTGAATTTACTCTTTCAGTTATCGAACATGTTGAAAATGATGTTTCATGGGCAGAAGGCACAGATTTGACACAAGAACTTCTTTTGACATATGATGAAGGTTCAACCAACCCTGACCCGACAACCTTTTTATTGGCTGGTTTGACGAACATTCCAACAGACAATATTTTCAAGACAGTGGCATATTTTGTTGCGTTTGACGATTCACTTCTCGGAGAAGGCGACGACAGTGCCAAAACAGAAGTGGCAATAACGCTTGCTCAGCAAATTTTTGATGGACTTGTTGACGGCAGCCGTGCTGGCGTTTATCAAACAGCAACTGGCAATCGCATTTTGGTGCCACTTGCAATCACTGGCGACACCTTGACCGTTCAAGAGGTTGGTCAGTTTGACCTCTACTTTGCAACAGTGAACGGAACAGCAGAAAGCGGACTTTACAATGTTGTAAGAATGGTCGGCTCGCCTATCTCAATCACAGTCACAAAAACACTTTATGTAAATTCGGTTTCTGGCGCTCAAGTTTTGTTTGACAGTGCAGTCCTTGAAGGCGGCTTTGCAGAAGTGACTGAAAACACCTTTATTCCAACAATCTCAGACAACACAGAAAAAGATCAAATTCAACTAGTGTTTACAATCGCTTCAGATTCTGTTGATGTGTTTGAAGAAGAATTCCAAAATGGCAGAATTTCGCTCATAATTTATTCTGGCCAGAATCAGATCAACAGCAATTTCACAATTTCAAACGGACAAATCACAGTTTCTGAAGAAGACCAAACCGCCACACTGACTTATACACTCACTGCAAATTCTTCTTTCACAGTGGCAAATGACACGCCAATCACTGCAATAGCACTTGCCTACAACGGAAACGGCTCAGTGCAACCAATAAATTGGAGCTTCAGTGAGATTTATACATCAGGAAGCCTTTCACTCTACACTCCAGCGCCAGCAGCGGAAAACGGCGTTGTGCTAAACATGGATGGATTGGACACGGACTATGATGTAGAGCAAGCTTTAGGCGAGGATGGTGCATTTACAACAACAATCACTCCTGGCAATTTAAACCTTAATGATTTGATTTCAAACATCTCAAACAACATAACAATCACCGACCAGCATGGAAGAGTGGACACACTGCAAAACAGCTGGACTTTCACAAGCACAAATACAAGCGAGACAGAAAGCACAAATCCATTGCAAATAAGACCAGGTGATGACGGAGTCGCAGGACAAGGCTTTGCCTTCTCAGGTAAAGGCTCGGCAGCGCTGGGCGTTGTTTGCGAAGGGGTGAACGCTGCAAACACAATAGGCTTTAAGGTTTCAGCGCAAGGCATCACGAAAATTGAATATGATGCAAATGGTGAAGAAACAGCAAATCACGATCCAACCAAAAATCTAGACAGTGCTGGCACAGATAATTATGCAATCACTTCTGTCATAGACGACCAACTTGCAGAGACAAGCACAATCACAGTGACAAAATATGGAATGAGCGGTGCAACATTCAATTTGTCTGACCTTGTAAGATTTTATGTTGGAGATGATGGAACTACTCAATATACACACATAAGATTTAGGCTTAGTCCTACTTATCTTGGAACGGCAAACCTTGAAGATGTGTTCGGACAAAATGGCATGATAACTTTAAGAGATGGTGAGGGTGAAATTTCTAACATTTCTGAAAGCGCGCTTCAAAACGCAGATATCACATCACTTACTCTCAATCACAACTTTGGCGTAGATCATACCATCACCTTCCTTGTTACAGATGAAAGCGGAGCGGTAAACTATACCTTTGTTTTAAACATTTTAAATAACACCTCAGTTTCAGCTCCAGGTTCTGTTTCAACTGGCACTAACGGCGGACCACTCTATGCCAATGTGAAAAGAACTGGTATCAATGCAACCATTACTTATGATTACCACAGCAGTGACAACGCCTTCCCAACCAATCTTTTGACAGAAGGCTTTATTGTTCCAAATGGAAATGATGGGAATTATATTGTTTCTGCAACAAACGAAAACGCAGTTGGCGAAATTGACGCAGCTGGCAATGTAACATTCTATCACTTCTTTAGAGACGAGGAAAAGTCTTTTGCAATTACATTCAGACCAGAGGGAGACAATGATTACACAATTTCTTACACCATCAACTTTACAGTAACTCGAAATGTTCAGATTGTACAAGACGCCTACAGCATTGACGCCTTTAATATTAATGGATTGGGTATTAGCACGTTCTTTAAAATCCGTCAAATTTCTGATAATGCATTGATTGAGGGTGTAAATATTAACTATTACATCGGAACAAGTGGAAATAGTTACCTGCAGATTGATGATGAAAACGGAAACATTACTATTCAAGTGGCACAAAATTTGACCTTTGACTATGGCATAACAAGTTTGGCGCAAGAGATTATTATCACAATAACCAGTGGTAGCGATGTTAACACTGAAACGGGCACCTCTTCAGACATTTTCCAACAGACTGTTACATTAAATGTTGTTTTGCCAGAAGGTTTCTGGAGCAATTTGGCAGGGGATCTCACCGCTGGCGCTTCAACTCCTTCTTGGCAATTTGCTGGAGGCACAAACAAGCGTAACTATCTTGTTGTTGAAAGTGGTCAAACTTACACGATCGGAAGTTATCAATATGGAGAGGATTCCGACCCTAAAACATATACAATTTCAATCAGTCAAAGAGATGGCGACAACAGACTAAGTTACTATTCTGTTATCGGGAATTCTATTCTATACACCGCTCCTTCAAACGACCTTCTTTATGGCTATGGCGAAGGTGAAAATGTTTACACCTATATGACTTTGAAGTTGGAGGGTGGCAACAAGAGCGTTATTTTGCGAGTTCCAACCATCATTTCACAAATTGGCACAAAGTTTGTTTCTTATCCTTCACAAGAAAACGAAGAAGATGGTTCACTCAGCTATATCTATGACGAAAACTCACTTGACCTGTCAAAACAAACTTGGAGTCAGCTTTATGCGGATGGCGGAGAGAATGCCAAATATAATACGGTTACTGCTGGAAGAGAAATAAATTTGAGCGACTTTATCAACCTTCCTGCAAATGCAAACTTCAACATCACAACTTCACAATCGTTTACGATTGGTGGCAGTGCAGGTGGATATGTCCAAAACGCAATCGGCGACCTTATCTATCAGCCAAATTTAAACGGCATATTAACGCTCAATCACCTTTCAAGCACAATCGCAGAAGCTTATCTGTTTATTGAATACACAATCAGCACCGCTTCAGGATCAGAATCGTTTGGCTATCTTTTCAAAGTTGAGCCAAGTGTTGTGCTTGACGAGCCAAACTATCCTTATGGCGGAGCGGCAGAATATATCACAATGTCTGGCAGTCAAAGACGATTTGACCTTGACGAAACCTTTGATTCAACAACTGTTCAAAATGGGCACTCAAGATTTGAAGTTTATCAGTATAACAGTCAAGCTGATGATAATAAAATAGGCAAAAAAATAACAAACCTTCTCTATACCGACCAAGTTGTGTCTGTCAGAGTTGGCACGCAAACCTACACAGATCCTTCAAATTGGGCTGGCTTTATCAATGCAAGAATTAACACGTCGGATTCTTCAAGCACAAAAGACCATTCATTCCTTATTCTCAGCTCGCTTAACACAACAGAGGTTGTGGAAATTGTTGTAAGGCGCACCTATGGCGGAACAGGCTATTCAAACGGAAAACCCTCTGCTGGTCAATCAGTCGTTGGTGGAACAATTGATTATCACTTTGTTTTAAATGACAACCGCAACTACACTATCAGAGTTGAAATTGAAAACAACATACAAAATGGCGTGACAGACTATACTTGGGATATAAACAACTGGGCAAGCAGTTCTAGCAGTGCAACTGAAAATGCTGATGCAGCAACACCGGCAGAAAAAAGCAGAAACGCAACCAGAACTTTCTATTTGGTTGAAAATTGGAGCTCTGGTTCAGCAACCTCTGGCAACATAATAGAAAACAGACTCTACTTCAACCTGCATGACCAAAGTGGCTGGAAGGTGACTAAAAAAGCTGACAACAGCTTTACAGCAACAAGCGGCGACCTGACATTTACTTTTGCTTACTCAAATTCAGGGCTTGCAAACGGCACTTTCACTGTGACTTATCCAGAATATCTTTCACAGGACTACAGCTTCAGTGCAACTCTTTACACTGACCACGGAGCCCTCAGTGAAGTGACATTTGTTTTCCATGCTGACGCAAATGCAACTATAGAAGGCGACAACTTTGCTGGCGGACAAGATGTTTCGATTGACGAGATCTTTACAATAAGCACAAGCGACAAAACCAATCCGACAATCACAAGCATTACAATCGACTCTTATGGAAAAGACCTGAGCGGTTTTGTTAATGTTGGAACGCAAGATGGTAAAATAACAATCAAGCTTGCCTCAATTGTTGGAAATGACATTGTTGGCGACCTTACATTAACAGTTTCTTGGTCAAATCGCAGTTATACTTTCACAATTCCAAACTTTACAATCACAGCAAATATTACTCAAAAAGCGGGTGTAGTTTTTGGCACAGAAATTGGCGGGCAAACAGACAGTCTTGCAGTTAGCGAGTTGTTAAACGGAACTGTAAACAACGCAACAATTTCAATGGAAGCTGATACATCAAATTCGGCAATTGCAAGCGCAAAATGGAATAGCGAAAAGCAAACATTTGATGTAACATTCAACCAAGTTGGCGCTGTCAAAGAAGTGCCAATGTCAGTGACTGTTACAGTAAAATCTGGTTTTAGCGACAAAACTACAACAATCACAATCAATGTGACATTCAGAATTTATCCAAGTGTGAGAACATATGTTTCTTATCCAAACCCAACTGGTAACAAAGAGCTTGAAGTTGAATACATCGAAAATGGCACAACTTTTGCAGATTTTGGCGAAAACTTCCTTGATGACTCAGCAATTTTTGCAGACAACGCCAGAATCAATGTTGAATATGCCAAACGTAGCGATGATGGGTCATCTATTGAATATGTTTCAGAAGATCCATTAACACCTAACGAGACTGGTATCACAAAACGCGTGACCATCTCAAGTATCACAAATGCGGTTGTGACTGATGTTGCCACAGACACCACATTACGAACAAACAGCCAGGTTGCCCTTGACAGCACAATAATGTTTACACGAGGAACTGGTGGCGGAACAAGCTCGGTTACATTCTCAATTTCTTACAACAGCTATGTGATAAGTTATGTTGTTGAAATTGTCGACACAGCCTTTGTGCTTACGGTTAACCAAGCATCAAACAACATCTCTTCAGATTCAGTTGGTCAATACGAAACTTTGTATGTCGACAAAACCGACTCGGAAAATTTGCTTGCCCAAAACAGAATGCTCAAGGCAACGCTTTCTTCAAGCGCTACGGCGGGCGACTATTACATCTTCTTTGTTAAAAATGGTGTTGAAAGTTATGCGGCAACTGATGTTTTGGCTAGCAAAATTATCAATCTTTCTGAGAACTTTGTAAACAACAGCCGTAACTCAACAATCTATATTGACCTTGGAAACAACAGGCTTTCAAGCATCGTTCTTGGCTCAGAAAGCGGTCAATATACTCCAGTTATGATATTGGATTCTGTATACGAAAGAGTGCTTAGTCAAGAAAACGATGAAAATAAGGCTCTTGTGTATATCGCTAAAAACTATAACAATCCAGATGCGACAATAACATTGACAAACTATTTTGATTCAACATTCACAAATGCAAGCTTATCATCTCGTGTAACCATGACTTATGGCGGACACGAAGTGGCTTACAACAAGTTTAGCAGTGCATTAAAATATCATACATCAGAAAGTGATACTGAAGGAACAGTATTGACAGAACAATTAACTATCCAACCAGATTCAAATATTGGCACAAGCACAACAGCCACAACAGCAATCACCAAATTTAGCTTTAGCTACAGCAATGGTGGATATGTTGGAGAAACAGAGAGCGATTCTATCGCCAAAGAGTTCCAAGCTTCTTACCGATACCTTGCTGACCTTGACATTGTAGTGGGTGCCGTGTCAGACAATGGCGGCTTCGTAAAGCTCGAGGCAAACGCAACAATAAACCTTGTTAAAGAATTTAATGTTCGACGCAAAACAACTGGAGAAAAAATTCAAATGTCTGATATGGTCTCTGGCAATGCAAACTTCATTCTTACTACAGTAGGCACTACAAATGAGGTTGGCAATGGCGCAAGATATCTTGGAATTTCTGCAGTCCGAACGGATGAGGCGAATGAAGATGACAGAACAACTTATGATTGGATCATCACTGGAAACGGCGCAGACAATGACGGTCAAGATGTAAGTTTAACTTTGGCTTATGTTATAGGCGGTTTCACAAAAACATTCAATTTGACAGTTCATGTGGTGAATGACTATGACATCACCTTTGACGGAAGCGGAGACTTAAACTACGAAGGTAGCGACGGAAATATCCCTTCAAATCAAAGCCCTTACCGCATTGACACAAGCGCTGCGATTTTTGAGAATAGAAGTGCGCAAATTCTCTTAGCTGGTGAGTCGACGACTATAAATGGCGGCTCGGTTGCAAGCACTCCATACATGTCAATAACTCATAAAAATGCAAGTGGCAAAGGTGAGCGCTCAGTTCTTGACTTTAGATACACAATCACCACAAACCAAATTTCAGGCGACACAACTTACAACATTCCAAACAACATTAATGCCAAGTTGGAAATGTCAAGCAATAATTGGACTGAAAGCACTACAGATAACACCACAACATACACATGGAACAAAGGCACAGACAGAAGCCTTGTGATGAAGGTCAACCAGGTTGTGTTTGGCTCACAATACTATCGCATAGAGCTTGTTGACGAATATGGCTATACAATTTATCTTTACTTCACGCTTGTCTCTGGCGAAGATGACCCAGAAATCTACACAACATCAGGTGATTCATCTCTCAGCTTGACAGAAGGCGAGACAGTGGCATTTGGCGCTCAATATCAAAGATTGTCAGTGACGGCGAATGACGGCAAGGTCAATACTGCGGACGGTGGAACTTCTGACAACACGTTGACAATTACTTCAAATTGGGTTGATCCAACACTTTCTGACACAGAGGCAGATACAGTAAGTCAAATTATTAATATCAGAAATATCGACGCATGGGGATTTGACCAGAATTATTATTCTGCAAAGGAAGCTTGGAATTCTGCAGGTGTATATTATTTTGGAGGAAAAATTGAAGTTGATAATAGTGTTGGCTATGGTATCAGTAATAATCTTGTAGGGCAGTTTATCGATAACAAGAATACCCCTGAAGAAACAGATGATGATGATACATACAACTTCTATCTTAACGATACTGCCTCTCAGGAATATTTGAAATTGCCAAACTTCCGATTTGTAACAATTGACAACATAACCTATTATTATAACAACGGCGGAAGTTTGATAGAAGTTGGCACATCTTCTTACGCAAATAATGCAAAATACCTTGCCACAGCGAGTGGACTAAACCATGCAAACAATATTTCAGGCAACAAGAACTCTATTTACAAGTCTGCTAGCGACGTTAGCTTAACTCTTCCTTCAGTTGGCTCAAACTACACTTGGATCTATGGCAATGCAAATCAAGCCTCTTTGACCATGGTGGTAAGGTTGAAATATGCGGAAGAGAGTTATATCTGTGAGAAAAACACAAAATATTCAATTGGAAGCTTGCATGGTGGCGATTCGATAACTATAACTTCAGACATGTTGCCAGGCAATCCGGAAAGTTTTACAATTGTATATAATACCAAGTCATATAGCTCCACAGATGGTTTAGTTGAGTTTAATAAAGTTGCAGGAGTGAGTGAGTTTGAAGTTACGATTCCAAATAGCGAGAATTCTACCGATACTTACAAATATGAAATTGTAAACAACACTGAATATTTTGATATTTCACAAGACATCACTTTAAGCAAGACGACTCAAATGTCTGAACAAAACAATCTTGTTGCAGACAATGTGAAATTTGATTTGAAAGACTATATCAATGTGACTGCTGGTGGCTCAGACGAGCAAAAATACACCATCTATGATGACACTATTGCAGTTGCAATTGCGCCAAACAGCCAATCACGCTTTGATTTGATTTATGGTGACGAGCGAGTAAGTTATTCACTTAACAATGCAAACTATGGTTGGGAAAGACTTTACTACAGATCACTTTCAGAGCGATTTAACACAGTTTTGACAAGCGGAACAATCAAAATTGTTCCAAAAGACCAGAATGCAACATTCTATTATGGTTTGGACACGACTGGCAACAAGCCTTTAAGTCAAGTAAGAGAAACCTCTTTTGTAAAAGTTGCAAATGTTGACTACTTTACTGTTGAGACTTATGATGGTAGCAATTGGAGCGCTTATACAACAAACTTTGGCTCATTCACTTATAATTCTGATGCTCAGGGCTATTCGATTGCGTCAAGACCTGCAGGCGATACAATCACAATTACTGCTGCAGATTTGAGTAATCCAGAAAACTACCGAATCAGTTATAACAACACATACTACTATCCAGCACAAACTTTGACGATAACAACGATAACTCAAGACCGAATCACCATTGCAAACAAAAATGACATGTCAAGTGGCACGGTTGGTGTAGATCAATACTATGTGATTCAAAGAAATAGAACCACAGGAACAACCTACAGTCCATATCGCTATAGAGCATCATTTACAGTGACTGGCACTTATCAATCAGTTTCTGCTCCAAACACGGTTAGAACTCTTCCAATAAATCCAGACGGAGAAACATCTGTTTCAGTTGATATAGGCCAATGGGCACAAGGCGTCAACTATACTCAAGTTGGTGCAAGCTATCAATTGTCATTTACAAAGGCTGAAAGTGTGAATACATTTACAGTTTCTCCAACAGGCACAGGTTCTTATGGTGTTTCTGTAAATGGTTCGCCAGTAACAGCATCCGGCGACTCATATACAATACCATCATCAATTAACACAGGTGAGACTGTAAACGTAACATTCACAAATGTTTCAAGTACAATCAGTGAGTTTGAGATAACATATAATGAAGCGACTTACATAAATGCATACCGCGCAACTCTTGTTGAAAATAGCCTTGCAGAATATAGCAACGGCAGTGGCGATAACAACCTATACTTTGTTATCACATCAGGTTCAAGTGGCACAGGCGGAACTGGTCTTGCAACTATTGACTCTGCAACAGGTGCGATAAGCATTTTGCCTGGCTTTACTGCAGACCACTTTGTGACGGTGCAGATTTATCAAAAAGTCAGTGGAATAGATGGAAACTTTAGCGGAACGGATGTCAGCGATATGTATCTGCTTGCTGAGCTTAGAATTTATCCAGAACCTACACGGCAAATTTCGGGGGGGGGATAACCCTCTCTGAGCATTTGCCTGAAGGCACTTACTATGAAAATGAAAGCCATGAAATCACAGTTCCAGCATCTACAACGGCTGATTTGGTGGTCAAAAATGGCGACACAGAAATCAACCGCATCTCACTTGCAAATGGCACTGAAGAAAGCGTGAGTCAAACCTTTACAACGGCAACTCTTTTAGGAAGCACGGTTAACAATTATGACAAATCTGGCATAACACTCAAGATTGAAAATGCAAGCAGCGGCAGCCCTACTGACTTTACAATTAAAGCAGGAAGTGGAACGGCTACCAAATTTACAGAAGGTGGTAACAAAATAAATTTTGGTCAAGCGGTTACATCAGACAGTATTACATTTAATAACGCGCAATATTTAACCAAAACCTATATTGTTTTGCAGACGGAGACTTTGCTTTTCCGATCGATTACTTTTGAAGACAAAGATCACCAAGCAAATTAAAAATCAAAAAAGGGAGGAAGTTAAATGAATTGGTTTACAATAATGATGACTTGCATTGCCTGCGTCAACTTCCTTCTTTTGATTTTTATGGTCTTTCTTGAAAAAAGAAAACCGCAAAATATTATTGCTTGGCTTACCGTTCTCACATTTTTGCCTATCTTTGGCTTTATTCTCTATGTGATTTTTGGCAGTGGGCTCAGTGTGCGAACAAGGCGCATGATTCGCAAAAAAGCAATCTCAGAACGCGACATCATCAGAAATATTGACGGCATTCAAACACTTGAACAGGCAAAACTTGACGGTATTTTGATGGGCGACAAAGAGCTTGTCACACTTTGCTACAGCTTTGGCAGTTATCCAATTCCTGGCAACGACATCAAAATTTTTACAAACGGAAAAGACAAGATTGAGGCGCTGAAGAAAGACCTTCTTGCAGCCAAATATTCTATCAATATTGAGTATTACATTTTTGCTGACGATAAGGTGGGCAAAGATATTATGAAGATTTTGTGCCAAAAGGCACGCGAGGGGGTTGATGTCAGGCTTATCTATGATTCGATAGGGTCAAGAAAAGCACCACGCAGGTTTTTCAACAAACTTAAAAAAGCAGGTGGCAGGGTTGGAGAGTTCTTTCCACCGTTTATGCATATCAGACTGATCAATTTAAAATTGAATTATCGAAACCACCGCAAGATTGTGGTTATTGACGGCCGAGTTGGCTATACAGGCGGAATAAACATTCGCGACGACCATATGGGCGACCACAAAAAACTTAAACCTTGGCGCGACACTCACATTCGCATAGAGGGCGGAGGAGTTTATGCTCTTCAAAACATCTTTTTGGATGACTGGCGATATTGCACAAACGAAAATGTGCCACCTTCGCTTTATCTTCAAAATGGATTTTTCCCTTCGCCAAGCATAAAGGGCAACGCGACTGTGCAGGTGGTTTCTTCTGGACCTGACAGCAATGTTCAGAAAATAAAAGAAGTGTTTGTCAAAATGATTCTTGACGCGCATGAACGAGTTTACATTCAAACGCCTTACTTTATTCCTGACGATGTCTTCTTCTCAGCTCTTCGCATTGCAGTTAAAAGCGGTGTTGATGTAAGAATTATGGTGCCTGCAATTCCAGATAAGAAAACAGTTTATCTTGCGACACTTTCTTATCTTAAAGAAATGGCCGAACTTGGAATAAAAATCTATCTTTACAACGGCTTTTTGCACAGCAAAACACTGCTGGTTGACAACAACAAAGTTTCAATTGGCACTTGCAACACAGACAATCGTTCTTTTGGACTCAACTTTGAAGACGCTGTGATCATTTATTCAAAACAAATCAACAAACAGCATGAAGAAATTTTTAATCGCGACCTCAAATGCTCAAAAGAAGTCGGCATAAGTTATTTCCAAAAAAAGAGATGGATAACAAAGCTGTTGCAAGCAATTATGAGACTTTTGTCATCACTATTTTAAAAAAGGCAGAATTTTCTGCCTTTTTTTGATATAAAAACTTGCTTTATGCGGTCTTTTGTGTTATAATAACACCGCTAGGAAAAAATAAAACACAACTTTATGCGATGCTAGCTCAGCTGGATAGAGCGTTCGTCTACGGATTACTTGCTCAAGTCTAAAAGATACCACTATTTTAAAGGGTTTTAGGGGTTTTAAAGAGTACAAAAAT
>CALVMU010000018.1 GCA_944348085.1 uncultured Clostridia bacterium | reverse complement strand
AAGGTTTTTGATGAAATTAGAATAAATCAAAAAAATTTTTAACTTTTTTATGGTCCATAGTTGACAATGGCACCGGCGGCGATGGACACAATGCTTGCGCATTTTCGTGATACCAAAACAAATCCTGATGACTATGATTTGATTGTGACTGGCGACCTTGGCAAGCTGGGCTCAGAAATATTGATTGATTTGATGGAAGACAATGGTATAAAGCTTGGGCTCAACTACAACGATTGTGGTCAAATGTATTATACTCGTGGTCAAAACATGCTTTCTGGAGGCAGTGGTTGTGGTTGTAGTGCGACTGTTTTAAATTCTTACATTATCGACAAACTCAGAAAAGGTGAATTAAAGCGCGTGCTATTTATGCCAACAGGTGCTTTGATGTCGACAACTGCCACTCAGCAGGGAGAGACAATTCCTGGAATTTGTCATGCGGTTGTTATTGAATGTGATGAAGAAAATGTTGATAAATGTTATAAAAAAGTTTCGACTTCTAAAACCTACAACACAAAACGAGGAAACAGAAAAAAGGGGGAATAGATGTATTATCTTTGGGTGTTTTTGATTGGTGGATTTATTTGTATGCTTGGGCAGGTGCTTATCATATACACAAACATCACATCTGCGCGCATTCTTGTGACTTTTGTGCTTATTGGAGTGGTTTTGCAAGCCTTCAATCTTTTTGCGCCGATAGCTGAATTTGCAAAAGCAGGCATAAATGTGCCAATCATTGGCTTTGGTGCATCTTTGGCAAAAGGTGCAATTGCTGGTGCGCAGTCGAAAGGGCTTTTGGGCGCTTTTACTGGCGGGCTTGAAGCGACTGCAGGCGGAATTGCTGCTGCGGTGATTTTTGCCTTCATTTTCTCGCTTATTTTTAAAGCAAGAACAAAATAGTTTTGCATACTAGTGCAATTTGTAGTATTATGCAACGCATAATAGATACAACATATTGAAAATAAACAAAAATTAAACTTTTTAAGCGTCAAAGCATATATATAGAATGTGCAAGCTTATAAAGTTGTCAAAGTGCGAAGAAGATGGAAGAAAAAAACAAAAGTTAAGGCGGTGATTTGTGCCTTGCTTGTTTTTTTGATTTTGGCTCTTGTCTATTATTTTGCTGTTGTTTGTCCTGCTGTGGTTGCGCTCAGTCAAGAGAAAATCCGCTCCATTGCAACGCAAACAATAAGCGAAGTTGTGGGTGAGGTTTTGACAAACGGAAATTATACTTATGACGAGTTGGTTGAGGTCACTTATTCCTCAGAAAACAAAATCAGTCAGATATCTACAAATTCAACACAGGTCAACTTGCTTGTCAGAGAGGTGACGGCAAAAGTTCAAGAGCGCTTTGACCAGCTTGACAGCGCTCAAGTGGTTGTAAATCTTGGCTCATTTACTGGAATACCATTTTTGTTTGGTTATGGCCCAGAGATAACTTTAAATTTGGTGCCAATCGGAACTGTTCAAACCAATTTCGAAACAAAATTTCTCTCGGCTGGAATAAACCAGACACTTCACTCTCTATATTTTGATGTCAATGCAATTCTTGGACTGATTTTGCCAGGTTCGACACAAAATTTTGATACAAATTTGCAGGTGCTGATATGTGAAAGTGTTATAGTTGGAGAAATTCCAAGCATATATTTACAAGGGCAAATAACTTAAAGCCCTTGTTTTTTTGAGAACACTTATGAAACAAAGGCTTTTTTGTCCAGAAAAACAGCATAAAAGAGATAAAATTATGACAAAATGGCTGTTATAAAAAAATTTTTGTTTTATTTTTATAATAAAAAGAGGATTTTTTGAAATTTTATAGTATAATAAAATTGTATAACATTTTTAGGAGATTAGTTTGCAGAATAAAGGCTTTCCAGCCGATTGGCTTTATCAGTTAAAACAAAAGAACAACATTGTTTCGGTGATTGAGCGTTACGTTCGTCTTGAGAAAAAGGGTAGAAAATTTTGGGGATGTTGTCCATTTCACAATGAAAAGACACCTTCATTTTCTGTCAGCGAAGAGGACGGCCTTTTTTATTGCTTTGGTTGCAAGGAAAGCGGCGATGTGATTTCTTTTGTGATGAAGTATGAGTCTTGTGACTTTTACGAAGCTGTCAAAATTTTGGCAAAAAATGCCGGAATGGAAGTGCCTGAGTTTAGCGGTGAGCAAAACATTATCGAGAAAAAGAAGAATAGAGAAAGACTGCTTGACCTTCTCGACCAAACGATGAAGCATTATCAGCAAAATCTGCTTCTGCCAAAGGCTAAAGAGGCTCAAGACTACATAAAGCTTCGTCAATTTAATCGCAAAACTTTGGAAGACTTCAAACTTGGCTACAGCATCGACCGAAAGGAAATTATAGATTTCTTGAAAAACAAAGGCTTCACATTGAAAGAGATGATGGATGCTGGCGTGGTGCAAGAGAAAAATGGCTATCAATATGATGTTTATGGCGGAAGGCTCATCTTTCCAATTTGCAACTCTTTTGGTGAGTGCGTAGGCTTTAGCGCTAGAGTGCTTGGCCCGAGCGACTTTGCAAAATACATAAACACGGCAGAAACTTCTGTTTTCAGAAAAGGTCGAGTGGTCTATGCGATTGACCTTGTCAAGAAACTAAAACAGCAGGGCAGTCTCAATGAAATCATCATTGTTGAAGGTCAAATTGATGTTATTGCCATGCATAAAGCGGGCTTTAACAACACCGTGGCTTGCATGGGCACTGCCTTAACGCAAGAAAATGCGCATGAGCTTAAAAAACTTTCAAACAATGTGGTTTTGATGTTTGACGGTGATGGCGCTGGGCAAAAAGCGACTTACAGAAGCCTTGACATTTTGAGAGAGGAAGGTTTTTCGGCCAGAGTTGCGCTTATGCCGGACAAGCTTGACCCAGATGAAATTTTGAAAACTTATGGCAAGGAAAAGATTGTTGAAATCGTTGAAAATGCACTTCCGCCGATGGACTATATTATCGAAAACGAAAGGAAAAAATTTGATTTGTCCGATGCCAGTGAAAAGAGTTTGTTTGTTAAGCAAATTTTGACTTATCTGACAAAACTTGACTCTTACAGCGAAGAAGACATTTACCTTACAAAACTGAGAGATTTGACCTCTGTTCCAATTGACGCCTTGAGGCGCGACCTTGAAAAAGAAAAGGGCGGAGTAAAGGTGCAAACAACAGAGAAAAATGGAGAAGATGAGGTTTTATCTTCGCGAGAAAATGGCAATACTCGTGCTGTAAAGTTTGTTCTTTCTTCCATTATGCACAGAAAGGACTATGTGGATGACAAAATCGATTACTTCTCGCTTATGCCAAAGGAAAAACAAGTGCTTGAACTTGCGTTAAAACATATTCCGCTTTCGTCATATTATGACTATTTCGATGTGGACAATAGTCCGCTTTTAAAAGACTGCATCAACTATGACTTTTCTCTGACTGAAAGCAGTGGAAAAAAATATTTTGAAGAATGTTTATGGCTTCTTGCCAGCTCAATTTTGCAAGAGCGCCAGGCAGAACTTTCAAGGCAATTTAAAGAATGCAAAGACAACAGCGAGCGCCTTGAAATTATGAAAAAATTGCAAGAGGTTACAAACAATTTAAAAACAAAAAATATGGAGGATTTTTATGCCAAATAAAAACTTAAGTAAAGGAAGTTCAAACAAAGAGCTTGACGAGGTTAAAGAAGCGAAGAAGCGCCTTCTTAACGCCGCCGTTAGAACTGGAAAAATCAATGAAAGCGATATCTATGACAGACTTTTGAGATATCAAGAGGTTATCTCAGACAAAGAAATCAAAAATTTTATCAAAGAGCTTGAAGACAACAAAGTTCAAGTTATTCGCAAAAAAGATGATGAGATTGACGAAGATTTAAACTTTGATTTTTCTGGTTTTAGCAGTGTCGATGATCCAGTTAAAATGTATCTTAAAGACATTGGACAAGTTCCACTTCTCACGCCAGAGGAAGAGGTTGAGCTTGCAAAGAGAATACTTGAAGGAGACCAAGAGGCTAAGACAAAGTTCTGTCAGGCAAACCTTAGACTTGTTGTTTCGCAGGCAAAAAAATGGGCACCTTCAAACTCGCTCTCTTTTCTTGACCTTATTCAAGAGGGCAACATGGGACTTTTGAAAGCGGTGGAAAAATTTGACTACACAAAAGGCTATCACTTTTCAACCTATGCAACTTGGTGGATAAGACAAGCCATTTCTCGTGCAGTGGCAGACCAGGCAAGAACCATTCGTCTTCCTGTCCACATGAATGAAACCATCAACAGATACAACAGAACTGTCAGAGCCCTTCTTCAAAAGCTTTCGCGTGAACCTACCTTAGAGGAAATTGCTGCCGAAATGGGTATCAGCGAAAACAAGGTGGTTGAAATCCAACGAGTTGCGCTTGAGCCAATCAGCCTTGAAACTCCAGTAGGTGAAGAAGACGACAGCAGAATGAGTGACTTTATTGAAGACACAAAAGTTTCAAACCCTATGGAAATTGCCTCTCAAAACTTGCTTCGTGAACAGCTTTTGGCAGTTATTGACACGCTGACACCAAGAGAACAACAGGTTATCCGTGAGCGTTATGGGCTTATGGACGGCAAAGCCAAAACTCTTGAAGAGGTTGGAAAGGAATTTTCTGTCACTCGTGAGCGTATTCGTCAGATTGAAGCTAAGGCGCTTAGAAAACTTAAAAATCCAAACCGCAGTAAAAAACTTATCGATTTTATTGGTCAGTGACAGGCTTTTTGTGCTATAATGGCAAAAATGGCGTAAATTTATAGCAAAGTTAAAAGGAGAAAACATGGATATAGACAAAATTTTGGAATACCAAAAACTTGATAGCGAACTTTTTAAATTGGAAAAGTCAATTCGAGACAACGCAGATAAAAAAACAGCCTCTCAAATGCAAAACAATGCCAAAGTGGCTCAAGAGCGCTCATATAAACTTAACGATATGGCAAAAAATCTTGAAAAAGAATATAACAACATAAAATCTCAGTTTGACATTCAAAAGAAAAAGATGGATGAGATTTTTGCAAAAGATGTTGACTCACTTTCTGCTGAAGAGGTTGAAAAACTTAAAGTTCTTAAAGACAAGCTCAGCGCAAACCTTTCAACACTTGAGCGCAACTTTGCTCGCATTGCTGAAAGCATGAACAATCTTTTGTCAGACTTCAACAAAACAAGAAAGGCTTTTCAAATGGCAAAAGAGCAGTATGCCGATGCGAAGGCAAAATTTGACAAAACTCAAAGCGAACTTGCTCCTCACAAGGCAGAACTTGAAAAGAAGCTTTCTTCGCTTGAAAAAGGCATTGATAAAGACATTGTTGAATCTTACAAGAAAAGACGAGTTGAAAACATTTTTCCAGTCGTTGTTCCACTTGCAGGAAACTGCTGTGGCGGCTGCAGAACAGAACTTTCTCTTGCAAACTTATCAGTTTTAAAAGAGAAAGGAGTGCTCACATGCGAGCATTGCCACAGAATCATTTATGTCAAATAAATAAAACTCATTTTGTTTTGACAACCTTTCAAGATTGATGAAAAAATAGTTTTTAGATAGGGCTAAATTTGCTTGCCTTATCTTATTTTTTTATTTATAATAATTTATGAAAGATTGTTATGATATTTAGAAAGTTTTTTAACAAAGATGCTGACAAAATTGATTATTTTACAAACGAACTTGGCTTGAATAGGCGAGTTGTTGAACTGCTCTTATCAAGAGGAATTGCCAGCAAAGAGGATATTTTAGAGTTTTTGTCTCCAACCATTTTCCACGATCCTTTTTCTCTTAAAGGGATGCGAGAGCTGTTGGACAGGGTTTTTCTTGCAAAAGAACTTGGTGACAGCGTGCTTGTCTTTGGAGATTATGATGTTGACGGCGTGAGCGCGACAGCAATCATGCTTAAGGCGCTTAAGATTTTTGGAATCAAAGCAAACTATTATCTGCCAAACAGATATGTTGACGGCTATGGACTTACAAACGAGGTTATTGACAAGATTTACGACAAATTTCAACCAAACCTTATCATCACAGTTGACTGTGGCATCTCTTGCTATCAAGAGGTGGAATATGCCAAAAACAAAGGCATTGATATTTATGTGACTGACCATCACGAAATTCCAGAAATTTTGCCAGACACCGTTTGTGTCAATCCAAAGCTTCCAAATCAAGAATACAGCTTTAAGGGTCTTTGCGGAACTGGCGTGGCTTACAAGTTTGCCGAGGCGCTGCTTGGACGAGAAGAGGCAGAGCAGTTTTTGCCAATTGCTGCCATTGCAACCATTGCCGACATTGTGCCTCTGCTTGACGAAAACAGAACAATCGTCACAAGAGGACTTAAACTTTGTGAAAAACATTTGCCAATCGGTCTTAAAATGATGTTTAAAGAATATGATATTTCGCTTTTCAAGCCAAATTCAACTGACATATCTTTCAAAATCTGTCCAAAGCTAAACGCTCCAGGAAGAATGGGAGATGCTGGCGACTCGCTGAAACTCTATCTTGAAACAGACCCAGTCAAGATTGTCAAAATTATTGAGAAAATCAAAAGTCACAACACAAGAAGACAAGAGATTTGCAACAAAATTTATGAGGACTGCGAAAGGGCGCTTGCCAAGGTTGAACTGTTGCCACTGAGGGTTATTTGTCTTGCCTCAAAGGTTTGGGACAAAGGTGTGCTTGGCATTGTTTGCTCAAGGCTTGTTGAAAAATATCATAAGCCTGTTTTTCTGTTTGCTCAAGAGGGCGATATGCTTAGTGGGTCAGGAAGAAGCATTGACGACATCAATATTCACGAGCTTCTTTCTTCACTTAAAGACATTTTGGTCACTTTTGGCGGTCACTCAATGGCGGCAGGCTTAAGTTTGAAGAGAGAAAAGTATGAAGAGTTTGTTCAAAAAATCAACTCATTTGCTTTAAATCAAATCAATGATGAAGTGTTTATGCCAATAAAATATTACGACCAAGAGATTACTGCCGAAGAGGTTACGCCTGAGCTTGTCAAGGCGCTTTCTGCGCTTGAACCTTTTGGCTGTGACAATCCAAGACCAAAGTTTAAAATTTCAGCAAATGAGATTGAAATCAGTCCAATGCGCAAATTTCCGCAACACGCAAACATCAAAATTGGCTCTTTTACAATGACCTATTTCAACTTTTTAAACAACCTGAACAAGATGACTTTTGCAAGGACAAAATCCTTTATTTTCGAGTTTCAGGGCGGAGGAATAAAAGCGCTTGTTGACAGCTTTGACGGCGGAAGTTTTATCGTTGAAGATGCATACAAAAAGCTTAACGCAATTGAGCTTAACGAGCTTGTGATTGACGGAAAAGGTGAGGCGCAGTTTAAGCTTTATCCTCAAAAAGAGCTTCTTGAGTTTGTCAGCAAAACCACAACAACAGTTTTTGGAACAGCTTTTGTCACATATTCTTGTTTTGACTATGTGGATTTTGCCAAAAATTACAACACACAAGGCATTTACAACTTTAATATTTACAGCGACATAGAAATAGGATATAACAGCCTTCTTTTGTCACCAAAAGGCATTTCATGGGCAAAAAATTTCTCAAAAATAGTTTTCCTTTCACCAGTGCTTGACACCAAATTTATCTCGGCGCTCAACAAAATTTCAAAGGCAGAAATCTATGTTCCGCTTGAAAAGCAAGGCTCTTTCAAACACTTTGCTGGCATGGATTTGTCGCGAGAAGGCTATGGAAAAATTTATAAAGCGCTTGCCACAAAAGCTGGCAGAGCGGTTTATAATGTTTTTGAGCTTTATGACGGACTTGACGCGCTGAAAGATATTTCTTTCCAAACCTTTTATGGCGCGCTTTTGGTGTTCAATGAGCTTGGGCTTATCAAAATAGCTGAAAATGACTTAGTGACAATCTATCTTGACAGAAAAACCAAGAAAGACTTGCAAGAGTCGAAGATATACAACAAACTATGGGCGCTTAAAAAAGCTTTTAAAGGAGAAAGAGTATGACAGAAGTGATTGACCAGATAAAAGAAAACATCTCAAGCCAAATGAAACTTACTCAAGCAGACAAAAGTGTTATTGACGAGATTTTGTGTGAAGAGATGAATCTTGACAGAGCTAAAGTTGTTTCAGACATGATTTTGAAGATGAAGCTTGACAAAAACTCTGTTATAGCCTTTTTGACATACCAACTTTTTAAGGTTAACGAAGAAAAAGCAAACCAAATTGAAGCAAAGCTCAATGACGATTGCAAAGAGATGATTGAAACATACAAAGTCATCAAAGACATCAATCAGCTGACGCTTAGCGAAGAGATTGAAGACATCAAAAGAATGTTTATTGCCATGAGCAAAGATATGCGAGTTGTGTTTATAAAACTTGCAGGCATTTATTACGACATTTCAGTTTTGTCTCTTCCTCTTGATGAAAAGCAAAGGCGTTTCGTTCAGCAGGTGAAAGAAATCCATGTTCCGCTGGCTGAAAGACTTGGATTTGACAGCTTAAAGCAAGACCTTGCTGACCATGTGCTCAGGCTTTTAGACCCAAATGAATATGAAAGACTGAGAGAAGCCGTTTCAAGCAAATATGAAGAAAACGAAAAACAGCTGGCTCTTACAAAACAGAAAATTCAGAAGATTTTGGATGAACTTAAAATCAAAGGTGAAATTGTTTCAAGGCAGAAACATATCTCTTCCATTTACAACAAACTTCACAGCAAAAACCTTAGACTCAATCAAATTTACGACATCATTGCAATGCGCGTTATTGTGAATACTGTTGAAGAGTGCTATGCAGTGCTTGGAAGAATACATGGAATTTACAAGCCAATGGCTGGAAGAGTAAAGGACTATATCGCAAACCCAAAACCAAATGGCTATAAATCGCTTCACACCACAATCATTGTTGAAAATCAGCATCCAATGGAAATTCAAATCAGAACTTATCAGATGCATAAAGAAAGCGAATATGGCGGAGTGTGCGCTCACTGGCTTTACAAAGAAAAGAAGAGCAAGAAAAACGAACTTGACAGCCGTATGACATGGTTTAGAGAGACCATTGAAAACGCAAAAAACATGTCAAACGAGCAGTTTATTGAAACGCTTAAAAGCGACCTTTATGACGGCGTTATTTTCGTGCAAACACCAAAGGGAAGGGTGCTTGAGTTTCCAGAAGGGGCAACAGCCATTGACTTTGCCTATGCAATTCACACCGATATTGGAAACAGCTGTGTCGGAGCAAGAATAAACCAAAAAATGAAGCCGATCGGAACGCCTCTTGCAAACGGCGATATTGTTGAGATTATCACTTCAACTCAGTCAAAAGGCCCATCTCGAGATTGGCTTAATATGGTAAGATGCACCAGCACCAAATCTAAAATAAGAGCCTTCTTCAAAACTGAAATGAAAGAGGACAACATAAAGATTGGAAAGAGCGTTTTAAGCGAGCAAATTCAAAGCAAAAACTTCTCGGCTTCTCAGCTTTTGACAGAAAATTATTTGAAAGACATTTTTGAAAAATATAACTTTGAAGATGAAGACGAGCTTTATGCAGCAATTGGCGCTGGGTCAATTTCTGCTGGACATGTTGTGGGAAGACTTATTGCGCTTTACAACAAAGACCACAGAGTTGAAAAAATTTCAAACAATGTTGTCAAGCTTAAAAAGAACAAAGAGGGTGTGCTTATTGACGGCGACTCTGGTCTTTTGGTGCGCTTTGCTGGCTGTTGCTCACCAATTGAAGGTGACGACATCATCGGCTATATTTCGCGTGGTAAAGGCGTTACAATTCACAGACACAATTGTCCAAACATCAAATATCTTGAGCCTGAACGGCTTATAAGCGCACAGTGGCAAACTCGAGACGACACATCATTTATGGCATCACTCAAAGTTATTGCTGAAAAAGCTGAAAACAACATCGCAAAACTGACAACTCTTATCACAAACATGAAGCTTCCAATCAGAGGCTTTGAGGCAAAAGATGTTGGCGACAAATTTGATTGCCTTATTTCAATTGAAGTCAAAAACAGAGACGAGCTCAATAAGGTTATCAGCGCGATAAAGACGATAAAAAATGTTACAGAGGTCTATAGGAGTGAAAAATGGTGATAAAAACAAATGAGCCCTCTCTTGAGCTTGACCTTATTGACCTTGCAAACCTTTTTGGACAGCATAATCTTGAAATTGAACATGAAATGCAAAAAACTTCAGGCAAAGTGCAAAACAGCTTTACTGTAAAAAACAACGACAATGGAGAAATTCAAAGTTTTTCTTTCAGTTATGACCTCGACGAAAACTTGAGTGAACTTGAAAAAAAATCCATTGTCAAAAAAATGGTAAAAAATCATCTTTACCAAATTTTAAGCAAACTTCTCAAAATGAGTTTGCCTTGGGGGTCGCTTACAGGAGTGAGACCAACCAAGCTTGCAAGAGATATGATTGAAAAGGGTCAGGCCAAAGAATATTTGGTTGCCGAGGCGCTTGAAAAAGGCTTTTATGTTTCAGAAGACAAGGCAAAACTTGTTGCAAACATACTCAAAAATCAAAAATGCATAATCAGAAATGACAATCTTGTTGACCTTTACATAAACATTCCGCTTTGTCCAACAAGATGCCTTTATTGTTCATTTATTTCGCACCAAATTTCAGCGCTTAAGGAAAATGCAATTGATGAATATCTTGATTGTCTTGAAAAAGAACTTAACGAAGTGAAAAAAATTGTTGCTGACAAGGCATACATCATAAGAACTGTCTATATCGGTGGTGGCACGCCTTCTGTGCTTGACGAAAAACGCCTTGCGCGTCTTCTTAATATGGTGAGCTTTGCAGTTGATGAGTTTACTGTTGAATGTGGAAGGGCAGACACAATCACAGAGGAAAAACTTGAGATTATGAAAAGCCATGGCGTCAGCCGAATTTCAATCAATCCGCAGACTTTTTGTCAGGCAACCTTAAAGCGTATTGGCAGACCTGTGACAAACAATCAGGTGATCGAAGCTTATTCAAAAGCGCTTGAAAAGGGCTTTGTGGTCAATATGGATTTTATTGCAGGGCTTCCAGGCGAGAGAAAAGCCATATTCAAAAAGACCATGCAAATGGCGCTTGAGCTTTATCCTCATAACATCACAGTTCACACCTTGTCTGTCAAAAAAGGAGCAGAGCTGAAGTGGCAACAAGAGATTTTAAGCGAAAAAGATGTTGAAGCTATGGTTTCTCTTGCCGAGACAATGCTTGCTGAAAATGGCTATAAACCATACTATTTATACAGGCAAAAAAATCAGCTTAAAGGGCTTGAAAATGTGGGCTACTTCAGAGATGAGCATGTGTGCATTTTCAACATTGACAGCATGGAAGAGACAAACACAATCATCGGTGTTGGTGCAGGAGCGATGAGCAAGCGCGTCTTCAACATTGAAAAGAAAATTGAAAGACAGCACAACGACAAGTTTTTAAATGACTATTGTCAAAAAATTGACAAGATAATTGAAGATAAGCGGGCGTTTTTTAAATAAATTTTTCTTTATGTTTAAAAAACGATAAAAAAGTTAACAAAAATTTTGAAAAAGATTTCAAAAAACAGTTTACTTTTTCAAAGGTTTATGATATAATCTTTCTCAGTCGATGACCTAAGTCGCAGTTATGACGAGACCTTCTGACGCATGACTTCGATTTATGGAGAAAAAATTTGAATGGGAGGAAATCATGGATAAGAAAGAAATTATCGATAGCTATAAACTTTCTGAAAATGACACAGGTTCAGCTCAAGTTCAACTTGCACTCTTGACTGCAAGAATCAATCACTTGAACGAACACCTTAAGAAAAACCCAAAAGACAACCACTCAAGAAGAGGTCTTCTTCAAATGGTTGGTAAGAGAAAAGGTTTTATGTTGTATCTTAAAAACAAAGATATCAACGCATACAGAGAGCTTATCAAAAAGCTTAACATTCGTGATGTTAAATAAAAAGAGGAAGAGGGGGAATTGCTTTTTCGCCCTCTTTTTTTAAAAATTAAAGGAGAAATTAAATGAAAAATGATGCAAAAATTTATAAGTTAGAGATTGGAGGAAAAGAGGTTTCTTTCGAGACTGGCAGGCTTTGCGAGCAAGCAAATGGCTCATGCCTTGTAAGATGCGGTGAGACTGTGGTTATGGTCAATGTGACCATGTCAAAAGAGCCAAGACCAGGCATTGATTTTTTCCCACTTGCAGTTGACTTTGAAGAAAAGATGTATTCTGTTGGAAAAATTCCTGGCGGATTTAAAAAGCGTGAAGGCAAACCTTCTGATAAGGCAATTTTGACTTCTCGTCTTATCGACAGACCACTTCGTCCACTTTTCCCAAAGGGTTTTTATCATGATGTGTGCGTAGTTGCCACAGCTCTTTCTGTTGACCCAGACTATCCACCTGAAGTTCTTGCAATGCTTGGCTCAAGCTTTGCTCTTTCAATTTCAGACATTCCATTTATGGGGCCTACAGGTTCAGTTCAAGTTGGACTTGTTGACGGAGAGCTTATCATCAATCCAAACAGCGAGCAAAGAGAAAAATCTGACCTTCATCTGACCGTTGCAGGCACAGAAGAAGCTGTTTTGATGGTTGAAGCTGGCGCAAACGAAGTGCCTGAAGAAAAAATGCTTGATGCAATCATGTTTGCACATGAAGAAATCAAGAAAATTGTTGCTTTCCAAAAGAAAGTTAAAGCAGAAATTGGCAAGCCAGTTTGCGATAACCTCGTATACGACATCGTTCCAGACGAGATAAACAAGGCAGTTCGCGAGTTTGCTGATGCAAAACTTGACTGGGCTCTTGACACTTTCGAGAGAGAAGAAAGACAGAAACGCCAAGACGAAGTTGACAGCGAAACAAAAGAGCATTTTGCTGAAATCTTCCCAGAAAGCGAAAAGGCAATTGGCGATGTGCTTTACAAGATGACAAAAGAAAAGGTGCGCGCAAAGATTTTGAACAAAGGCGTAAGACCAGACGGCAGAAGCCTTACAGAAATCAGACCTATTTGGTGCGAAACTGGCGTTCTTCCACGCGTTCATGGAAGCGGAATTTTCACTCGTGGTCAAACTCAAGTGCTTACAACTTTGACACTGGGCACTGTTTCTGACATGCAAAAACTTGATGGACTTGATGACGAAGAAGTAAATCGTTATGTTCACCACTATAACATGCCACCTTATGCAACAGGTGAGGCAAGAAACCTCAAAAGCCCTGGCAGAAGAGAAATTGGCCATGGCGCACTTGCTGAAAGAGCGCTTGAACCAGTTATTCCAAGCGAAGAAGAATTCCCTTATGCACTCAGACTTGTCAGCGAAGTTCTCTCTTCAAATGGTTCATCTTCAATGGCTTCTGTTTGCGGTTCAACACTTGCACTTATGGATGGTGGCGTGCCTATCAAACGCCCAGTAGCCGGAATTGCAATGGGACTTATCAAAGATGAAGAAAGCGGAAAGGTTGCAGTGCTTTCAGACATCCAAGGACTTGAAGACTTCCTTGGCGACATGGACTTTAAGGTTACAGGAACTGAAAAGGGTGTTACAGCAATTCAAATGGACATCAAAATCAAAGGTATTGATCGTGCAATCTTGACTCAAGCGCTTAAACAAGCGCGTGAAGGAAGAATGTTTATCATGAACAAACTTCTTGAAGAAATCAAAGAGCCAAGACCTGAGCTTTCAAAATATGCTCCTAAGATCATCACTTTCACAATCGACCCTGACAAAATCAAAGATGTTATCGGTTCTGGCGGAAAGACAATCAACAAAATCATTGACCAAACTGGTGTTAAGATTGATATTGATGATGACGGACAGGTATTTATTGCAACTCAAGACCTTGCAATGGCTGAAAAGGCAAAAGAGATAATTTTGGGCATTGTTGAAGATGTTGAAGTTGGCAATGTTTATGACGGCAAAGTTTCAAGAATCACAGCCTTTGGCGCATTTGTTGAATTTGCTGGAAACAAAGAAGGAATGGTTCACATTTCAAAACTTTCTAAAAAGAGAGTGGCAAAGGTTGAAGATGTTGTCAAAGTTGGTGACGAAATTGAAGTTGAAGTTATCAAAATTGACGATAAAGGCAGAATTGACCTTAAACGCCTTGAAAAATAGTTGAAAAAGAGAAAAGCTTGGCAAGCCAAGCTTTTTTTGTTGTTTGCGTTTTAATTTTTTATTTTAAATACTTTGTTTTTCATGTTTTTTAGCGCCATAATAAGTCTTTGAATGTCGGAGAATGTGTTGAAATATGAAAGCGAAACTCTGACGGCACCTTGACCAAGAGTTTTGAGTGCTTTATGTTTTAAAGGCGCGCAATGATATCCGCCTCGCACGCAAATGCCATATTTTTCGTTTAAAATCGTAGCAATCTCTGACGAGTCAATGTCTTCAATGTTAAAAGCAATCACGCCGTTTGCGTTTTCAGGCTCGGTGTAAACTTGAAAGCCCAGCTTGTCAAGCTCAAAATTGAGATAGGTTGTCAGGTCGTCAAGCTTGTATTTTATCTCATCAAAATGTTCTGTAACAAAGTCCACACCAGCATTGAGCCCTAAAATGAGAGGTGAAGAGATTGTTCCGCTTTCAAGCCGTTCAGGAAGCGAAGAAGGCTGAAAAAGTTCAAGCGAGTTTGTGCCAGTTCCGCCATAGAGAAGCGGTTTTATAGGCTTTTCGGTGTTGATAAGCAGTCCGCCAATTGCAAGAGGGGCATAAAAGCCTTTGTGCCCTGCAAAAGCAAGCAGGTTTATGCCATCTTCTTCCATGTTTATATGCTCATGTCCGCAACTTTGGGCGCTGTCGACCAAATAGAGAATATTGTTTTGTTTGCAAAACTGTCCAATTTCTTTTATGTTTGCCTTTGCACCGTTTACATTTGAAATGTGATTTGTAATAATCATAGCGGTATTTTTTCTTATCAGCGGTTTGATATCTTCAAGGCTGATCCCAATCGGTGAAGATTGAAAGGCAATATCATAATCAATTATGCCTTCTTTTTTTAACGCTTCAAGCGGTCTGAGAACGGAGTTGTGCTCATTTTCAGTGGCTATCACATGGTCACCTTTTTTTAGATAGCCAAAAATTGCCATATTGAGCGCAGTGGTGCAGTTTGCGGTGAAAATAACATTTTGTGGCAGGCTTAAACCAAAATGTTTGACAAGTTTTTCTCTTGTTTCTTCAATTTTTAGCGCGCATCTTATGCTTGCCGAGTGTCCGCTTCGACCTGGATTTGCGCTGTAGTGAATAAGCGCTTCATTGACCGCAGAAATCACATTCTTTGGTTTTATGAGGGTGGTTGCGCTATTGTCTAGATAAATCATTTGTCAACTTTCCTTTTCTTATACAATATAGTGAAATAGGAGAGAATTTGTTACCTCAAAAGGAAAGAGAAAATGATGATTGTTGTTTTTAGCTCACGCAATGAAACCTTGTATTTTGCTCAAGCGCTTAGAAGCCAGGGTATTTATTGTCAAATTGTTAACACGCCCAAAGGAGCAGGGCAGGCTTGTGGAATTTCTGTGAAGATTGCAGAAAGTCTGTTGCCTGTTGCTCGTGGAATTTTGGCAAGCAGACCCTTTCGCGCTTTTGTCGGCATTTTCAGAATGAGTGGAAGTGGCACGCGAATAAGCCTTGAAAGAATTTTGTGATTGTTTATGAATTAAAACGGTCAAAGCTCATAAACTAATTTTATGGAAAGCTCAAAAAAACGAAATTTGGCAAACGCCATCTTTTTGCTTTTGTCACTTGCTGTGCTTGCTGTTGTGCTGGCGTTTTTTCTGCATTGTTTTTATAGCTATTTTTATCCTATGACTTACAGCGAAGAGATTAAAGCGCTTGGCAATGAATATAACATTGAAAGTGCACTGATTGCCTCTGTCGCAAATGCTGAAAGTGGGTTTGATGAAAAGGCGGTCTCTTCCAAAGGCGCAAAGGGAGTTATGCAACTGATGCCTTCAACGGCAGAGTGGTTGTCGGGAAAACTTGGTCTAGAGTATTCAGAAGAAAAGTTGTTGCAAGGAGATTACAGCTTGACTCTTGGCGCATATTATCTTTCATATTTAATCAACATTTTCGAGAACAAAGAACTTGCGCTCTGTGCTTATAATGCAGGCCCTAGCAATGTTCGCGAATGGCTTGAAGATAAAGAGTGCTCGTCAGACGGAAAAACGCTTGACAAAATTCCTTTTGCCGAAACTGAAAGTTACTTAAACAAAGTGATGAAAAACTATAATTATTACAGCAAAAAATACAGCTGATTTTACAGCAAATGCGCTCTAAAACTTATAAAAACGCAAATATGTCAAAAGTTTGTTTGACATATTCTTTTTTTTATGATAAATTATGAAAGAAGAACTTTTAATTTGCGTAATCTAAGCAATTAAAGAACGATAAAGGAGAAAAAATGGAACAAAATTTATCAAATGAAGTTGACATCAGACGAGAAAAAATTGCAAAACTTTGGGAGATGGGCGAAATTCCATATAAGGCAAAGTTTGAGAGAACTTGCACAATAAAAGAGGCAAGAGAAAAAGTTGGCGAGCATGTAAAAATTGCAGGTCGCATCATTTTTAAGCGCGTTATGGGCAAGTTTGGATTTATTCAAATCCGCGATATAAATGCAAAAATTCAAGTTTCTGTTGGCAGAAACGAGCTTAGCGAAGAGGATTATGATTTCTACAAAAAGATGATTGATATTGCCGATTTTGTTGGCGTTGAAGGTGAGGTTTATGTCACTCAAACAGGCGAAGTGACTGTAAGATGCGAAAAAATCACACTGCTTTCAAAAACGCTAAGACCTCTTCCAGAAAAATTTCATGGGCTTACTGACACAGAAACAAGATATAGACAGCGCTATCTTGACCTTATCATGAATGAAGAGACAAGAAAAGTGATGCTTACCAGAAGCAAAATTGAGTCGTTTATTCGCTCATATCTTGAGAAAAATGGCTTTATCGAAGTTGAAACGCCAGTGTTGCAACGAAATGTAAGCGGTGCAAGCGCAAAACCTTTCTTCACACATCACAACGCGCTTGACGCTGAATGCAACTTAAGAATTGCAACAGAAACATGGCTTAAAATGTGCATTGGTGCAGGCTTTGACAGGGTATTTGAGCTTGGCAAAGACTTTAGAAATGAAGGAATGGATCCATCTCATCTTCAAGAATTTACTCAAGTTGAGTGGTATGCGTCATATTGGGATTTTGAGGACAACATAAAATTTTTCAAAAACATGTTGCCAAAACTTTTGAAAGAGTGCCTCGGAACGACAAAAATTAACTATCAAGGTCAGGAAGTTGAATTTGACTGCGAATGGCCAAGAATTGACTATGTTGCAAAAATGCGTGAGATTTTGGGCTTTGACTTCTTGTCTGAAGATGACATCGACGCATTTAAGAAAAAGGTTGTTGAAAAAGGCTTGTTCACTTACGCAGACCTTGAAGAATGCAAGACAATCAGAACTTTGATTGACTATATCTACAAGCGTCAAATCAGAGCAAAGATTGTAAATCCAACAATTTTATATAACTATCCAGCAGTTCTCATCCCACTTGCAAGAAGAAATGACAAAGACAAGAGAATTATTGATGTGTTCCAAGTTGTTGCAGGTGGAGCTGAACTTGTCAAGGCTTATTCTGAGCTTGTTGACCCAATTGTGCAAAGAAAAGCTCTTGAACAACAGCTTGAAGAAAAAGCGCAGGGTGATGACGAAACAATGGATGTTGATGAAGACTTCCTTCTTGCAATGGAGCATGGAATGCCTCCAATTTCAGGACTTGGCTTTGGTATTGACAGATTTGTTCAATTTATCTTTGACCTTCCAAACATTCGTGACACAATTTTATTCCCACTTATGAAATAATTTTTGAAATTGACTTTTTAAAAATTAAACCTAGGATAACGGAGTTGAAATGGAAAAGACAAAGCAAATTTTAAGTGGGCTTGACAGGCTTTTTCCAAGTCCAAAATGTGAGCTGAACTACAAAAGTGCATACGAACTTTTGGTTGCTGTCATTTTGTCAGCGCAGTGCACTGATAAAAGAGTGAATATGGTTGTGGAAGAACTGTTTAAACAATACAACACGCCAGAGAGGATGCTGACTTTGTCTCAAGAAGAGCTTGAAGAAAAAATCCATTCTTGTGGATTTTATCACAATAAGGCAAAAAACATTTTGTCTATGAGCAAAGATTTGATTGAGCGCTTTGGCGGAGAGGTTCCATCAAATCCAGAAGATTTGCAAACGCTTGCTGGTGTTGGACGAAAAACGGCAAATGTTGTGATAGGTGAATATTTTAAAGGCGATGCCATAGCGGTTGATACTCATGTTCTCAGGGTGTCAAACAGACTTGGTCTTGTCAAAACCGACAATCCTTTGAAGTGTGAGCAAGCATTAAACAAACTCTTTGATAAAAAGGATTGGTCAAAGTTGCACCTTCAACTTGTGCTGTTTGGCAGATATGTTTGCAAAAGTCAAAATCCTCAGTGTGAGAAGTGTCCATTCTATAATATCTGCGTGAGCAAAGATAAGAAAAAACTTTTAAATTTTGCAGACTAGCACAAAATAAAGTATTATGCAACGCATAATAGTCTCAAGATGTTGTGTTTGCATACTAGTTCAAGATTTTTATAACAAATCATAAATTTGTGATGAAACAGTAAAATGAAAACAAAAAAAAGAGGAAGATATGTTTCTTGATAGAGTTAAGATTTCAATAAAGGCTGGAAATGGTGGAAAAGGTTCGACCTCTTTTTTGCGTAATGCAATGACTGCTTTTGGCGGGCCAGATGGCGGTGAAGGTGGAAAAGGCGGAGATGTTGTTTTTGAGGCAACTTCAAATTTAAACACGCTTTACAACTTTCAATTTAAAAAGAAATTTGTTGCAGAAAACGGCGGAGACGGGGCAAAAAAATTGCAGACTGGTGCGAATGGAAAAGATGAGGTTATATTTGTGCCTTGCGGAACAGTGCTTATTGACCCTGAGTCAAACAAAATCATAGCTGACTTGCATGAAGATGGCATGCGCTTTGTTGCTCTTAAAGGTGGCAAAGGTGGTCATGGCAACGCCTATTACAAATCGTCTGTCAATCAAGCGCCACATTATTCTCAGATGGGAGAGATGACTTCTCAAAGAGAGGTTATTTTGGAGCTTAAAACCATTGCTGATGTTGGTCTTGTAGGCTTTCCAAATGCTGGCAAGTCAACTCTTTTGTCTTGCATTTCAAATGCAAATCCAAAAATTGCAAACTATCCTTTTACAACGCTTTATCCAAACCTTGGCGTTTGTGCAGTCAAAGGGCAAACCTTTGTGGTTGCAGACATTCCTGGGCTTATTGAAGGGGCAAGCGAAGGTCAAGGCTTGGGGCATTATTTTTTAAAGCATGTTGAAAGAGTAAGATTGATTTTGCACCTTGTTGACATTTCAGAAAGTGATGGACGCGATTTTATTGAAGACTTTAAGATTATAAACAGCGAGCTTTCGGCTTATAGCCAGCAGCTTGGAAAAACACCGCAAATTGTTGTTCTTTCAAAGATTGACCTTCTGGATGAAGATACTTTAAAAGAAAAAGAAGAACGATTTAAAAAAGAGATTGGCGGTGAATATATCAAAATTTCAGGAGCGACAATGCAGGGCATTGAAGAGCTTAAAAACCGCACTCTTCAAAAGTTGTCGACTCTTCCAAAAAAGAAGGCGATTGAAGTTGAGGAAACCGATTTTGACAAACGCGACAATGATTCTATCAAAATTTCACGCTTAGACAATGGCGCTTTTGTTGTTGAAGGCGGACGAATTGACAACTTTATTCGCGGAGTGGTGCTTTCAGACAATCGCTCATTTGCTTACTTTCAAAACCGACTTAAAGAAATGGGCATAATTGACATGCTTAAAGAGCGTGGGCTTAAAAATGGGGATAGCGTTCAAATCAAAGACATTGTTTTTGAATATAGCGAATAGGCTTTCTCTCGTCAGTAAATTTTCAATTAAAAAAAAGAGACAATCAAGACGATTTCAATTTTGTTATAATAATAAAAGGAAAGAAAAATATGGAAAACATAACAACAAAACAGCGCGCTCTTTTAAGAGGACTTGCAAATGCGCTTGACCCTGTGATGCAAATTGGCAAAGAGGGGCTTTCAGACAATTCGTTTGATGCGATCGACTCGCTTTTGGAGGCTCGAGAACTTATCAAAATTAAAGTGCTGAAAAATTGTCCACTTCAGCCAAAGGAAGTTATGAAAGAGGTTTGCGCAAAACTTTCTGCTCAGCCTGTGCAGGTGATTGGCTCGATAGTTGTTGTTTATCGCTTTAGCACCAAAAAAGATTTCAAACATATTGAACTGATTTAAAACGCTTTAAATTTAGCAAAAAGCTAGTTATTGTAACTAGTTTTTTTGTTGGTGGTAAATAAAGCAAGTAAAAAGTTAAAAAGACAAAGATTATAATATTTGCTTTGTTATCTTTTTGCTTTTTGGATTGCGAATAAGGCAAATGAGGGCAAAAACAAGAAGAACGGTTGCAACGATTGAATAGTAAAGACTCTGCCTGAAAAGAAAGGTTATTAAAAGCAAAATTAAGGCAGAAATAATGTAGCCCTTTGCTCTTGCTCGGTCAAAAGAATAGTCAAAAACTTCTTTAAATCTTCCTTTTTTGCTTTTTATTTGTGCTCTTTCAAATTCAGGATAAAAATCATATTCTTTGAACAGATATTCATATGTGGCATATTGGTCTAAAAGCAAAATGTCGGCTTTTAAAGTTGAAGCAAAATTTTCCGCTTCTTTTGACACTTCTTTTGCCGAAATGACAAGTTTGTCAGCCTTCACTTTTTTGGCTTGCGAGCAGATTGACAAAAGGTCGTCAATTTCAAGTGGTTTCATTTTCAAAAATGGATATAGAAGAATTTTTCCATTTTCGTTTTCAAGCAATGTGAAAATGCGCCTTTTGCTGACATTTTTATGCCTTGATGAGACAAGCGAAAAGAAAAATTGATAGTCCTTATTTTTTATCAAACTTTCAAACATGCCTTCAGCTTCTTGCCGCTCTTTGTTTTTCATGCTTGCCATGTTTTTGCGACCTTTGCCCGTTACATGCAAAATCAAAAGCAAGATGATTGCGCAAAGTGCTGAAAGCAAAAGCGCTTCAAGCTCTGCGCCCATGTAATAGCGAAGCCAAATAAAGAATATCATAAAAATGACGAAAAATTTTATTAAGAACTTTATGCTTGAAAGAAAGATATTCATAAAAATTTTATTGACAAAAATTTTAAAATTAGACAAAAAATTTGACAAACGGTTTTTTGTGTTATATTATTAATTAAAAAGAGGTGGCGCGTGGAAGACTTAGTGAACAATTTTCAACAATATCTTATTGACCAAAAATGCAAAGATATAGCGGTGTTTAAAACGACAATTTGCGGAAAAGTTTCCTCCGTGTTCTTGGTGAGCGCTGCAAGCACCATTGAAAACAAAAAACTTGCTGACAGAATTATGAAAGACTTTTCTTTCGACTCTGTTCCTGAAGGCTACAGCAAAGGTGAGTGGATTGTTTTTGATTTTGACGACATAATTATCAATTCATTTATTCCTTCCGTTCGCGAAAAGTTTAACCTTGAAAAACTTTGGCAAAAAGAAAAGGTTGAAAACATTTTAAAAGAACAAGCGCCTATGAAAAAACGCGCAAAATCTTCAAAAAAATGATTAAAATTTCAGTCAAAAGGCGTAAAACCTTTTGATTTTTTTTGTAATTGTGTTAAACTTATCTCAAAGGTGGGGCAATGATTAAAATTTGTTTTGTTTGCACGGGCAACACTTGTCGCTCCATTATGGCTGAGCGGATTGCTAAAAAATTTTTGAAAAGTGGAAATTTTGGCGACATCAAAGTTGCCTCGCGCGGATTTCGGGCAAATGGAGACAACATCGCAGAAAACGCAAAAGCTGTTTTAAAAAAACATCATGCCTCTTCTGCCAATCGCAAAAGTGTAAAACTTGGAAAAATTGACAAAAATACGCTATATGTTGTTATGAGCAATTTTACAAAAGTGACTTTTGACGCACCAAAAGTTTTGAGTTTTGAAGACCTTATCGGCAGGCCAATTGATGACCCTTATGGACAGAGTGAAGAGGTTTATGAAAAAACTTATCAAGATCTAGAAGAGGGCATCGAAAAGTTGTTTGAGAAAATTAATTTGTGGAGAGGAAAATGATTATTTTAGCAAGTGACCATGCAGGATATCTTTTAAAGGAAGAAATCAAAAAATTTTTTAATAAAGAAAACATCATTGCAATTGATGTTGGGTGTTATTCGCGAGAGCAGGTTGACGATTATCCTGACTTTGCCAAGGCTGGAAATGTCAAAGTTTTGGAAGATTCACGAAATGTAGGCATCTATATTTGTGGCTCTGGCATTGGCATGTCTATGGCAGCAAATCGCAACCCTAAAATTCGAGCAGCTCTTTGCAGAAATGAAAATGACGCTATGCTTGCTCGTGCGCACAACGATGCAAATGTGCTTTGTCTTGGTGCAAGGTCAACAAAAATGAAAAAGGCAGTCAAAATTGTAAAAGTTTTCTTGACGACTGATTTTGAAGGTGGAAGACACGCTCGCAGAATTAAAAAAATGAGCTAGGGGGCGAAAATGATAAATGTTATTATTCCTATCACAAGCGTTGAAAAAGGCTATGCAGAAATGATTGGTGAGCTTGCGTTTTATGACGAGCTCAATGTTCTTGTCGGCATTTGTGAAAGTTGTCAAGACAAAATAGTTTTTGACAGTAATGTTAAGACCATTGTTTTTAAAGATGGAACAAATAAAGAACAGATGATAAACAGCCTTTCTATGCTTGTTTTGGCTGGCAAAATTTTGATCTTACGACGAGCGCTTGGACGAAAAGATTTGGAAAAATTTCTCTCAAGCAATGAGCCTATCGTTCTTGGAGCGAAAAAGAAGAGAAATAAAGTTGCTTCATTTTTTGTGGGAATTTGGCATAAATTTATCAAACTTATTTTTGGTGTCGGCTTTTTTGAAGGTGACACAAGCGCAATCATGTTTGATGAAGATTTTTCAGAAGTGTTGTTGCAGGCTGGAAATATAAGTTATAACAGCAGAGTTAATCGTTTTCGAGGAGTGACTGAAAAAACAGTTGAGATTGCTGAAGGCAAGGCAGACCCTTATCCAATTGACAAAAAACAGACAGCTGTTTATTCTTCGATTTCGGCTGGGCTTGTTGCAGTTGCCGTGCTTGTGACAGTGCTGTTGTGTCTGTTTGTCAATATTTCATTTATCATTGGTCTTTTGATTGCTTGTGTTGACATAATTTGTGTTTTTATGGCAGGAATTTTTATGATGATGTTATTTTTTAATCGAAGAGTGGGAAAAAGATTTGTTGGAGAAGGTGAAATTGTTGCAAGCAATGTTGCAGGAGAGCAGTAAGCGCGAAAGTGCGCTTTTCTTCTGGAAAAGCGCCAAAACCGAGCGCGAGATGTGATGTTTGCAGGCTGCTTGTGACTTTGGCGCGCTCGGTTTCTTGCCGAAAAGGCAAGACTTTCGCGCTAGAATAAAAATCCAAACTGAACCTAAAAAACAAAAAAAGGAGTGAAATATGAAAAAAGTCAGAATTGCAATTAATGGATTTGGTCGAATTGGTCGATTGGTGCTGAGAGCATGCACAAACAGAGAAGATGTTGAGGTTGTTGCTATAAACGACCCATTTATCGATGCGGAATATGGCAAATATATGTTTATGCACGACTCAATCCATGGATATTTTGATTGCGATTGCAAAGTTTCAAAAAACAACCTTATTGTAAACGGACAGCAGATTGCTTTTTATAATGAAAAAGAGCCAAGCCTTATTCCATGGAAAAACCACAATGTTGATGTTGTGGTTGAAGCAAGTGGCAAGTTTACAAAGTATGCCGATGCGGTCAAACATATCGAGGCTGGCGCTAAAAAAGTTGTAGTTTCGGCTCCTGGCAAAGAGATGCCAATGTTTGTGATGGGAGTCAATCATAAAGAATACAAAAAGAATATGCTTGTTGTTTCAAATGCCTCTTGCACAACAAACTGCCTTGCGCCTCTTGCCAAGATAATCAATGATGAATTTGGAATTGAATGGGGGCTTATGTCAACTGTTCACTCAACAACAGCAACACAACTGACAGTTGATGGACCTTCCAAAAAAGATTGGAGAGGTGGAAGGGCTGCTTCATACAACATCATTCCATCTTCAACAGGTGCAGCAAAAGCGGTTGGCGAGGTTATTCCATCATTGAAAGGCAAATTGACAGGCAACAGTTATCGCGTTCCAACACTTGACGTTTCAATTGTTGACCTTACTTGCCAGCTTAAAAAACCTGCCACGATGGAGGCTATTGTCAAAGCAATCACAAAAGCTTCGAAAAAAGAGATGAAGGGGATTATTGGGCTTACAAACGAGGCTGTTGTGTCATCTGACTTTATTGGAGACGCACGCACTTGCATTTTTGACGAGAGCGCTTCAATAATTTTAAATCCTCATGCAGTCAAATTGCTTGCTTGGTATGACAATGAGTGGGGATATTCAAACAAAACAGTAGACCTTTGCGTTCATATTTCAAAATAGGAGATTAAATGGAAAACGAGCAAAAACCTAAGAAAAAAGAAAAACTATCGTTCAATCAAGTTTTGTCTTTTATAGCTTTTATTGGCATAGGCGCAATCGCAATCGCGCTAATTTTTACGCTGATTTTTGAGAATAACGCCACTGTAAGTTATGTTTTTAGAACTATTGGAGATGTGATTGCCTATCTTATTGCCATCTTTCTTGCTTTCTTTTGGGTTAAAACTCATCCGCATAAAGCATGGCTTGTTTGTTATGTGATTTTTGTGGTGACGATTGTGGTTTTATACATTTTGACGGTGATTTAGGATGTTGAATTTTATTATTACAGCTGTGGCTGTAGCGCTGATTGTGACATTTGGGCTTTTAAACTCGGTTTGGGCAGGGTTTTCTTACTTTGCCATATTTTTCTTTGCTGCAATCTGCATTTATTGGCTCTATGTTTTGATTTCTTCCTACATATATCATTATAAAACCAAACTTGACGAGCGCTATCAACTTTATTGCGCAGGTCTTGTCAACAATTCAACTGTGACAATAGAAGAAATTGCTAAAAATAACGAAGTGTATGTCAAGCAATTTAAAAAGACGCTTCGCAAAGAGAAAGCTATTGAAATATGCAAAATGATAGTGGTTATAGGTTTATTAATAAGCATTGTCAGTTTGTTTTTCACTGGCGAATTGTTCTAAAAATGTTTTTTCGACAGAAAAGAGAGGGTGACCTTTCTTTTTTAATTAAATTTAGTTGCTTAAAAAAAATAATTGTGCTAAAATTATTGGGCAAAAGGAGATAATTATGTATACTTACGAAAAAAAAGACAAACAGGGAATTTTAAAAATCAAAATTTCTAAAGAAAATTGGGAAAAGGCGGTAAACGAAGTTTACGAAAAAACTAAGGGCAAGTTTACTGTTCAAGGTTTCAGAAAAGGCAAAGCACCAAAGAAGGTTATCGAGCAAACTTATGGCGATACAGTTTTCTTTGACGATGCTTTTGAAAATGTTATCAATGAAGAGTATAACAAGTTTTTGACTGAAAACAAGGGCATTGTTCCTGCTTCTTATCCTCGCGTTCAAATGGATTCTTTCACAGTGGACAGCGGAATTGAAGCCACTTTAACATTTGACCTTATGCCAGAGGTTAAGCTTGGCAGTTTTGAAGGACTTAAAAGCAAGAGAAAGGCAGTAAAAATCACAGACGCACAAGTTGATGCCGAAATTGAAAGAGAGCGCGAAAAGCATGCTCGCTTTGTTGAAGAAGACAAAGTTTGCGAAAATGGCGACTTTGCAACAATTGATTTTTCAGGCTCGGTTGATGGCGTTAAATTTGATGGCGGAACTGCAGAAGACTATCGTCTAGAACTTGGCTCGCGCACCTTTATCGAAGGCTTTGAAGAGCAAGTTGTTGGCATGAAAAAGGGAGAAAGCAAAGATGTCAATGTTGTTTTCCCACAAAATTATGGAGCTGAAAATCTTCAAGGCAAAGCAGCTGTCTTTGCAGTGACAGTGAAAAAGGTTGAAAAGAAAGTTCTTCCAGAAATCAATGATAAATTTGTTTCTGACACAACTGAATTTGAAACTCTTGAAGAATACAAAAAATCTATCAAAGAAAACCTTAAAAAAGCTGAAGAGGACAAGGCTGAGCGCGACTATGAAGTTGCTCTTGTTGACGAGGTTGTTGACAGATGCTCTCTTGATCTTCCTGCATCAATGGTTGACCATGAAGTTGAGCATATGGTTGAAGATTTTGAGCACAGACTTTCTCACCAAGGCTTGAAGATGGAAGATTATCTTTCATATATCGGCAAAACTCTTGACGAATTTAAAAAAGAGCGCAGAAATGACGCTGAAAAGAATGTTAAGACAAGACTTGTGCTTCAAAAGATTATCAGCAAAAACAATATCGTGGCAACAAGTGAAGAACTTGACGAGAAAATTTCAGAATATGCAAAGCATTATGGCATTGAAACTGAAGAGCTTAAGAAAAATCTTTCACCGAATGACTACGCATACTTTGAAAACGACATTGTTATGACAAAATTATTGGATTTTATTAAATCTAAAAACAAATAATTTGGCAATAAATAAAATATGATAATTGCAAAGGCAGAAAAAGGCTGAAGCCAAAAATTTCTGCCTTGTATAAATTTTTATTCTTTAGGGAGGATATATTATGTTGATACCTATGGTTATAGACCAAACAGGAAATGGCGAAAGGTCGTATGACATCTATTCTCGCTTGCTTGAGGATCGCATTATTTTCTTGAATGGTGAAATCACTGATGATGTGGCAAACATTGTTGTTGCACAACTTATCTACCTTGAAGGCAAAAACCCAAACAAAGATATTTTTATATATATAAACAGCCCAGGCGGATCGGTTTCGGCAGGACTTGCAATCTATGACACCATGAAATATATCAAGTGCGATGTTTCAACAATTTGCGTTGGCAGAGCAGCTTCTATGGGGGCTTTCTTGCTTGCTGGCGGAACAAAAGGCAAGCGCTTTGCTCTTCCAAACAGCGAAATCATGATTCACCAACCACTTGGTGGAGCGCAAGGGCAGGTTAGCGACATTCAAATTCAAGCAAACCACATTCAATACATCAAAGAACGCATGAACAAAATGCTCAGCGAAAACACAGGAAAGCCTCTAGAAATTGTTGAAAAAGACACCGACAGAGACAATTATATGACGGCCGAAGAAGCAAAAGATTATGGTCTGATTGACGAAATTTTCCAGACAAGAAAAATTAAAAAGTAAGGAGATTTATGGAACAAAATCAATATAAATGTTCTTTTTGCGGAAAAGGTCAAAAGGAAGCGAAAAAGCTGATTGCTTCTCCAAACGGCGATGCATATATTTGTGATGAATGCGTGCTTATTTGCAAAGACATCATCACAGAACTTGGCAAAAAGTCTTCTTTTGAAAAGATTGAGCTTCCAACGCCTAGCGAAATCAAAAACGCGCTAGACCAGTATATTGTTGGTCAGGACGAGGCGAAAAAGGTTTTGGCAGTTGCAGTTTACAATCACTATAAAAGATTGAACTATAACTTTTCAAAAAATGATAAAGATGAAGTGGAACTTGAAAAAAGCAACATTTTGATGGTTGGGCCAACTGGAACAGGCAAAACCTTGCTTGCAAAAACTCTTGCCAAAATTTTGAAGGTTCCATTTGCTGCCGCTGATGCCACAACGCTGACAGAGGCTGGCTATGTTGGTGACGATGTTGAAAACATTTTGCTTAAACTTATTCAAAATGCTGACTATGACATTGAAAAGGCTCAGCGCGGAATCATCTATATTGACGAAATCGACAAGATTGCCAAGAAAACGCAAAATGTTTCAATCACAAGAGATGTTGCGGGTGAGGGCGTTCAACAGGCGCTTTTGAAGATTATGGAAAGCACAGTTGCTTCAGTTCCACCGCAAGGCGGAAGAAAACATCCTCATCAAGAGATGATTCAAATTGACACCACAAACATTCTCTTTATTTGTGGCGGAGCTTTTGTCGGCATTGACAAAATCATTGACGCTCGCAAAAATGATACAAATCTGGGCTTTAATGCAACCATTCAAACGACTGAAGAAAAATCGAAAGTCAATTTTGTCAAAGATATTCAACCTGACGACCTTATCAAATTTGGACTTATTCCAGAATTTATTGGCAGATTGCCTGTTGTGGTTGGACTTGACGAACTCACACAAGAGGCGCTTGTCAAAATTTTGACTGAACCAAAAAATTCAATCATCAAACAATACAAACTTATGTTTAAAATCGACGGTGTTGATATTGAGTTTTCTGATGAAGCGGTCAACGCAATCGCAAAAAAAGCAATGGAGCTTAAGACGGGCGCGAGAGGACTGCGCACAATTCTTGAAAGCAAAATGACAAAGCTTATGTTTGAAGTTCCAAGCTATAAAGACATCAAAAAGATTGTTGTAACTGATAAGTTTATCGAATTTGACAATGTTCAACCAGAGATAATCAAAATTGACGACAAACAAGAGGTGGGCTAAAAGACATATTTTTGATATGTCTTTTTTCACATATAATAAAAGATGCGCATATATAAAATTGATTTAGGAGGGGGAATATGCGCAGATTTTTTAGCTTGGTTGACAATCAAAACAGACCAAACAGGTTTTTGACTGTTCAAAATGCACGCGAAGATATAATTGGTGAGCTTGATGCCATAATCCAATATGAAAACCATTTGGAGCAAACTTCAGACATTGCAGCGCAGGAGACGATAAGAGACATCGTTTTGGAGGAAAAACTTCATGTTGGTCAATTGTTTGGACTTCTGTTTAGTTTGGACCCTGAAAGCAAAACTCAATTTGAGAAAGGGCTTGAAGAATTTAACTCTCGAAACAGATAAAAAACTAAGAGGTAAACCAAGAAAGACGCGTTTACCTTTTATTTTTTAAAATATATTTGATTTTTTGCAAAATTTTTGGCTAAATCTCTTGACATTGATTGCCAAAATCTCTATAATTTATAGAGTAACAATAAAGATGTGCGAGCGTGGCGGAATGGCAGACGCGCTTGTTTAAGGGGCAAGTGGGAAACCGTGTGGGTTCGACTCCCACCGCTCGCACCAAAGAAAAGACCGCGTGTGGAATGCAGTTTTTTTATTCAATAAGTTTTGCGCATGAATGTGGGAGTCGAACCCACCTGGGTGAGACACGGGTTCCCTGAAAATGCTTGCATTTTTAGGGTGAGGGCTTCCACCGCTCGCACCAAAGAAAAGACCGCGTGTGGAATGCAGTTTTTTTATTCAATAAGTTTTGCGCATGAATGTGGG
>CALVMU010000017.1 GCA_944348085.1 uncultured Clostridia bacterium | reverse complement strand
CCCCTATGCAATTTAGGAAACAAGCTCTTGCATCACTCTCTTTTTAATTATTAGTCCGTTTTAACCCTACGGGTTACTTTAAGCTAAACTTTTTTTACTTTAAATAATTTTACCAAACTTTTTCTTTTTTGACTGTTACAACAATCACAACAATCACGATTGCAAGCACGAAAATTGCAACGCCAACAATTATCCAAATCACAGTTGAAGGTTGAATGATTTCACCTGTCATAACTTGACGTTCATCAGATCTTATTTCTACACCGTTATAGCTGTCTTCATAAGCAACATAAACATTCCAGTTTCCAGAGTGACCATTGTCATCAAAATAGAAGGTCGAGCCAGTTCTGCTGGGAACTGCATTGTCTTTATAAAGCCATTTTCCATATTCAATAAACTCTTCTTTTGTTGTGTCAGATTGCGTTAAAACATACATGTTGTCAGAATAATCTCTTCCATAAACATACCAAACAAAGCAATTTTTGTTGACATATTTGTAAGTTGTGTCTGCCTCATTGACAGAGAAGAGATAAGCATTATGAAGAGAAGATGTGGCGCTTGCTGTGGTGTAAGAAATTTCAATCACTGCTCCATTTTCAAGGTGGTCAGGTTCAACATAATAATAATTTGATAAGGCTTGAGCTCCGTTTATGTCAATTTCAAATTGATAAACTCCCCAGCCTTGCGTTGAAATTTCAGTTTGCACAGCCTTGCCATTTTCAAGAGTGGAGATTGTTGTTGTCAAAAAGTCATCAACATTGAATGTGTAAGATGGAAGTGTATTATAGTCGTCACTTGTTGCTGAATAAATATTTGAAAATATTGTCATATCATCATTGTTTGGGTTTGAGTTTGAATATCCAGCATAATAATTTATTGTATAATTTATTGTGTAAGTTCCGTCAGCAGAAAGAGGTGGCTCAGTTTCATTTGCAAGGAGTGAAGGGTCAAATGAAATTGTGAAAGATTCAAGTTCTTTCCAAAGATAAATTGGGTTTCCATTGTTATCACCTTGGCTGAGTGATGAACCTGCTCGAGCGTTAGCCTCAACCTTGATAGTTCCATTTATGTTGTATTCAACGGCCTGTGAAGGCAAAGACATACTGCTTGAAAGCAGAAAAACGCCGAGCATTAAAACAGCGGTCAAAACAATAAAGAAAATATTACTAAAAGTTTTTGCTTTTTTCATATATAGCTCCTTACGCTTTATTTTAACACAAAACAAATAATTATAAAAACAATTTTCACAACTTTATCGCTTTTTTTTAAAATTTTTGTTTTTAAAATAAGTTGACAAAAATCAAGTTTAAAACTATACTTTAAATATGGAAACAACAGAGTTAGATTTAGAGATTTCAAAAAATCAAATTTCAATTGATTTTGACGCACTTGAAGAGCCTGAAGAGGAAAGTTCAACTCTTTCTCTTGTCAGCGCAAAAAACCTTGACTGGATCAAAGACGAGGTGCTTTTTGTTGTGGTTAGGGCAAAAGACACGTTTATCGAAAATTTGTCTGAATTTCAATTGCTTGGAAAAAGTTTGATTGAATGGGTCAAAATGGCAGGCAATCATTGCCAAACAATTGTTATTGACGATGATGAAAATTTGCTTTTAAGACTTAAAAACATTCAAACAGACAAAAAGATTATGGCTGTGTTTTATAGCGACACGCCACTTCTTGATAAAGCACTTTTCAACGAAATTTTAAGTTATTTTTCTTCAAAAGGTTTCAATGCGCTCAAACTTTTGCGTGGGGCAATTTTTAGAGTTGACTATTTGAAGGCGCTGTCAGAATTTGTTCAAGCACCAAGTTCCAAGTTTAATGTGGCCATGCTTGAAAAGATTGACAGCAACAAAAAACTTGCAAGGGCTTATCAGATTTTAAAGGAAAAAATTTTGTCTTTCCATCGCAGAAATGGCGTTATTTTGATGGAGGACAACATTTCAATTGATGCCGATGTTGAAATAGAGGCTGGAGCGGTCATCTATGGCAACAACTGCATTGAAGGGCAGACAATCATATCAAAAGGTGCAATTTTGAAGAGTGGCAACTTTGTCAAAGACAGCATTATTGGCAAAAATGTGGTTCTTGAAGGGGCATATATTGAAAAGAGCAAGATTTCTGACGGAAAGAGAGTTTTGCCATTTGAAAAGATTGTAAACGAGTCAATTTAATTTATGGTTATCATTGTAGGGCTTGGAAATATAGGAAAAGAATTTGAAAACACCTATCACAACATTGGGTTTATGGTGGTTGACAAACTTGCGCAAAAATTGTCAGCCTCTTTTTCGGTTGCGAAAGATAAGTGCATGGTTGCAAAAACTTTTTATAACGGTCAAAGTGTGCTTCTTAGTAAACCGACAACATATATGAATAATTCAGGTGAGGCTGTGGCACTTCTCAAAAAACGCTATCGTGACGGAAAAATTATTGTGGTGTGTGACGACATTGACTTGCCAGAAGGCAAACTGCGCTTTCGAGAAAAGGGCAGTGGCGGAACGCATAATGGACTCCGCTCAATTGTAAGTTTTGTTGGCGAAGATTTTGCAAGGCTTAAGGTTGGCATTGGCAGAGACAAGAGCATGGATCTTGCCGATTTTGTGCTTTCAAAGATAAAAAACAAAGAGCTGTTTGAAAAGACTATTGACGAGGCAGCAGACATGCTTTTGGGGAAAATATGCTAGAAAAATTTTTTAAAGACATTTTGTTTTTGCTTGATAAGAAAAAGATTTCAGGAGCTGGTGAAGGCGAAAGGGCACTGCTTACCATTTTGAATGGCTCCTCAATTTTTTTGTCTGACAATTTTGCAAGCGCTGGAAAATTGAAGCGCGCTCTTTCAATGATGGGCAAAAATGTTGAAATCATCTCTTCAGCCGTTGACAAAAGCGAAGGCGAAAGCAACATGCGTCCTTTTGTGGAAGGCGTTTGCAAGTTTTTAAATGGCGAGCTGGACTATCTTATCTTTTTGCCTTGCTCTGCAATTGTAAAATTTGATTTAAAGGCGCTAAAGGCTTTTGAAATTTCAAAAAATTCCACTTTCGATTTGACAAAACTCTGTCAAACGCTTGCTTCTTTAGGCTATCAAAGAGAGGATCTAGTTTCAGACAAAGGGCAATTTGCTCTTCGTGGTGACATTTTGGATGTCTTTCCGCTGACAGAACAAAATCCTATCAGAATTGAGTTTTTTGACGATTTGGTTGAAGAAATTCACTCTTTTGACCTTGAAAAAATGAAAAATTTGCAAAGTTTAGAGCAAATTTCAATTTTTCCTTGCTCTTTAAGCAAGGGCGAAAACTCATGCGTTGACCTTTCTGAAAAAGTCATCTTAGAGGAGCCTGAAAAGTTTGAGAAGGAAATTGAAATGCTTATGCAAAGTTATCAAGCGCTTTCATATTTCGATCAAAATAACTATGCAACATTTGACTATATCTATCAAAAAAGTTCACTTGTTTTTGACAGCTTAAATGACCTTAAAACAGACTATAAAATCTCAACCTTTCCTTCGCGCAACTATTTAACCGACTTTTTGGCACTGAAAAATGACATCCTTTCCTATCTTAAAATGGGCATGAGGGTGGTGCTTTTTGCAGGAAATGAAAAATACAAGCAAAAACTTATCGATTTTTGCAATGAAAACGCTTTATCTTGGCGTGATTTTGAAAATGAAGAACATTATTTGAATGCGCTTTATCTTTCTTCACTTGACTTTCCTTATCCAATTTCTTTTATAGAACAAAACATTGTCTGCATTGGCAGTGACAGTTTGTTTAAGCACAGCACAACCACTTTTTCAAAATCAAAGCACTCAGTTTTCTATCTTCCAAAACTTGGCGACTATGTTGTTCACTCTTTCCACGGAATTGGAAAGTGCATCAAGATTGAAAGGCTGAAGATTGCAGATGTTGAAAAAGACTATTTTGTGATTGAATACAAAAATGGTGGCATCCTTTATCTTCCATCGGAAGAGGCAAACTCGCTTTCGGCCTATGTTGGCTCTGAAGAAAACCCAAAACTTTCTTCTCTTGGCGGGGCAGAATTTTCAAGGCTTAAAGAAAGAGTCAAAGCCAGCATCAAAGAAATGGCTTTTTCGCTTGCCGAAATTTACAAAGAAAGACAAAATCAAAAGGGCTTCAAATTTGTTCGCGATGAGTTTTTGGAAAAACAATTTGCAGACAAATTTCCTTATCAGCTTTCAATCGACCAAGAAAGAGCAATTGCCGACATTGATAAAGACATGGAAAATGGCAAAATTATGGACAGGCTTATTTGTGGCGATGTTGGCTTTGGAAAAACTGAAGTTGCAATGCGCGCTATCTTCAAGTGCGTGTATAACGGCAAGCAGGCGGCGCTGTTATGTCCAACTACAATTTTGTCTCAACAACACTTTGCAACATTATCTGCAAGGTTTGAAGGCTTTGGCGTCAAAGTTGCAGTGGTCAACCGATTTAAAACCACTCAGCAAATAAAAGACATTTTGCAGAGAGTTAAAGAGGGCAAGATTGATGTTTTGATAGGCACTCACAGGCTTCTTTCTGGAGATGTTGGTTTTTCTGACCTTGGGCTTTTGGTGCTTGACGAAGAACAGCGCTTTGGTGTTGAGCATAAAGAAAAAATCAAAAATCAGTTCAGAAAGATTGATGTGCTCACGCTTTCGGCAACGCCAATTCCGCGCACACTCAACATGTCACTTTCTGGCATTCGCGACATTTCAGTCATTGAAACGCCTCCAAAAGACCGTCTTCCAATACAGACCTATGTTTCTGAGCTTGACGACGAACTTTTGAAAGATGTTCTCTCTCGTGAAAAGGCAAGAGGAGGCATTTCTTTTGTCATCTACAATCGAGTCGAAACGATAGAGGAGTTTGTGGCACATATCAGAACGCTTTTGCCTGAGACAAAAGTGGCTTTTGCTCACGGTCAAATGCCTGAAAAAGTGCTTGAGAGTATTATTGAAAAGCTCTATCAAGGCGAGTTTGACATTTTGGTTTCAACAACGTTGATTGAAAATGGAGTCGACCTTGCAAAAGCAAACACAATGGTTGTTATTGACGCCGACAGGCTCGGTTTAAGCACTCTCTATCAGCTTAGAGGACGAATTGGACGCAGTGACAAGCTGAGTTATGCATATCTGACTTACACAAAAGACAAAGTCTTGACCGAGCAGTCTGTCAAGAGGCTTGAGGCGCTTAAAGAGTTTTCCAGCCTTGGCAGTGGTTTCAAAATTGCAATTCGTGACCTTGAAATTCGTGGCGCAGGCAACATTTTTGGCAAACAGCAACATGGTCATATTGCAAAAGTGGGTTATGATATGTTTGTCAAACTGCTTGACGAGGAAGTTAAAAAGCTTAAAGGTGAAAAGCTGGAAAACAAAAAAGATGTCAAAATGGAAGTTGCAATTGACGCATATATTGATGAAAATTACATCACTTCAAGTGAAGAGAGAATTGTATACTACACAAGAATAAGCGAAATTGAAAGCCAAAGCGACATGCAAAACATTCTTTCATCTCTTTCTGACGGTTTTGGAGGTGTGCCAAAAGAGATTGAAAACCTTTGCCACCTTGCTTACCTCCGCAACCTTGCTGGAAATTTTGATGTGACAAAGGTGAGAATCAACAACTCGGCAAGTGAAATTTATCTCAAAAAACAGGAAAATGTTATTGATGAAAGGCTTGCAAAGCATTTGTCAACTTTCCAAGGCAAGCTTGTCTTTGACAGTGGCATAAAAATTGCCTTCAATTTGAGCGGAAAGGTTGAAAACAAACTTGAAAAATTGATATCTTTCTTTGAAATGGCGCTAAAAAATGATTAAACTCTAAAAAGTTTGCAATAATTTAAAAAAGATTTAAAATTGCTTTGAGATTTTAAACAAAATGTGTTAAAATCACATTTGAGATATCTAGCTTTAAATGGAGACTTCTATGAAGAAAAAATTTGTTGGACTACTTCTTTGTTTCACACTTCTTAGCATGTCAATTCTGACAGGCTGTTCTTTGTTTACAACCAACATGGAAATGTATTACAACACAGTTGTTTCTACTCTTGAAAAAGAGGGAAAAACTTTGACCATAACAAAAAGAGAGCTTATCGAGTCTTATTCAAACTATGGCGCAATGTATGAGCAGTATTATGGCTACACCACAGAGCAGGCGTATGACATGTCGCTCACCATTGCAGAAAACAGAAAAATCACTGTGGCTGAAGGTGAGAACATTGTTGCAGAGCGTGGCGGTCTTACAGATAAAGAAAAGGACTATATCTGGTCACAAACTGTTGATGCGCTTTATGAAAAGTTCACCTCTTATTATGATGAAATTGTTGGAACAACAGACCCTGAAAGCACTTCAGAAGACACAATTTCTTTTACTGGCTACACAAATACAGCAAAAATTGAAAATGGTCAGATTATTCGTCAAAATGTTTCAACCAGCGTGATTGACGGATACACTGACTATGATGAAAACAATAAACATGACTATTCAAATGAAGAAGACTTGAAAGAAATCTACACAAACTTTGTAAACTATGTCACAACAAGCGGAAATGAAAATTATGAAAAAGCTTTTGACGCTTATAAAGACGCTCTTATAACTTCAGAAAGAGGCTTAAACCTTTCCACTGACACGGTTGAACTTTTTGACAGAGAAATTGACAGACTTGCTCGCCTTATGTATGAAAACTATATTGTTGAGGTTTTCAGCGAAGAATATGATGATGACAGCGAAATTTCTTCAGTCACAATAAATGATGTTTTGGCACTTTACTCAAGCAAAGTCAGAAAAGGCTATGTTCAATATGAAATTGAAAACGACTCATCTTATGACACAACCATTCAAGAAAACGCAGCAGGCGTATATTACTATAAAAATGGTGATGAAGACACAAAATATTTTACCGTTGCAAACATTCTTTTGAAATTTACTGACGAGCAACAAGAACTTTACAACAGCTATTATGAAAAGTTTTACGGACAGTCACCAGATGACGGCGATCCTCCAGAAGAACTTGTTGACAGCGATGTAAGCTATGACGGCAACTATTCTAGAGAACAATACGAAGCCGACCTTGATGCACTTTACAGCCAACTCAAACCAGTTGTAAGAGAAAAGCAAAGCGATGGCACTTATGTTGAAAAACAAAGCAGTTTGACTCAAGAAGGGCTGTTGAATACCATTCAAACCCAGCTTTCAAATGCCTCTTCTGTGACTAAAAAAGCAGACCTTATCAACGATTATATCTATATGTATGGCGAAGATACAGGCATGTTTAATGCAAAGTCTTGCTATGTGATTGGACAAGACAGTGATGGCAATGCTGTTTCAAGCTTTGTTGATGCTTTCAATGATGCAGGACTTGCTCTTTATAACAATGGCGCAGGGCAATTTGGTGACACCTCTGACTATGTCAGAACAAACTATGGTCTTCACATTGTTATCTATACAGGACCAGCCGAGAATGAAAATATCGCTCGCCTTTTGCTGTCTGCTGATGAAAATTACAGCTTAAGTTATGCCGAAGGTGACGAAGACAACCCAGACAGCGCAACCTATATTCTCTATAACACCAGAATAAATCCTCTTGTTAACAAAACATATTTTGATGTGCTTTATGATGAGCTTTATCAGGAAGACCAAGGCAGTTATGAGTCAATGATGCTTGAAAACGCAAGAGAGGGCTATTCAATCGTTCACTACACAAGCAGATATTCTGACCTCTTCTAAAATGTTGCTTAAAAGGCGCTTTTAAAATTTAAATTATTAATTTTAATTTAAAATGTTCTTGTTTGATTGACAAGAGCATTTTTATTTGCTAAACTATGCTCATGCGAAAACGTCAAAAACAACAAGCCGTTCAATTATCAATTGATGGCGCAGCTGACACTTCTGTCTTGAATGAAGAGACAGAAATTTTTGACGCTCAGATTGAAAATGCTTTAAAGAAAGGAAGCGTGCTTTATCCTTTAAATTCTTGCAAGTATATCACCGAAAAAGCGGGAAATGTGATAAAAATAAAACTGAAATCTCGACAACTTAAGTTTAAAGAAGGTTTTGCAAAACCTTTAAGTGAAGAAGAACAAAAACAAAAACTTGCTGACACAGAGCAATCAGTTTCAAAAAAGAGCAGTAAAAAAAGCAAGCTGAAAAATCTCTTCTTCTTTTTTCTAAACCTTGCTATCTTGGCTGCTGTTTTGACCTATCAATTGACAAAAGAGCCAATCAAGCCTTTGCCTAGCATTCGTTTTGACTGGGTTTCCTTTTTCTCAATGCTTTTGTTGTTTGGGGGAGTGTTATTGTTTGAAACAATCAACATGTCTTATCTTATGAAAATTTCCACAAACAAATGGAAATTTGGCACATCCTTCAAACTGACATATATTGGCAGATATTATGACAATATCACTCCTATGGCAACAGGCGGTCAGCCTTTTCAGATAGCCTATCTAAAATCACATGGAGAGCCAATGCATACATCTTTGTCAATACCTCTTGGCAAATATGTCTTTCAGCAAATAGCTTGGTTGATACTGAGCACATTCTGTATGATTTATAGTTTTACGGTTATGAATATGAATGCCTTTGTTATGACCACAAGCATTATCGGCTTTGTTTTGGGTTCAGTGGTTTTATGTGCTACAATCTTTTTATGTGTTTGCAAAACTGTGGGCAAAAAATTGGTGGTCAAGTCATTAAAACTGCTCTATAAAATGAAGATAGTCAAAAACTACGATAAGCAATATGAGAAAATTACCAAGTATATCAGCGACTTTCAAGATGTTATGCAACAATATGCCAAAAATCCAAAAGATTTTGTTGTGCTGACTTTGACAAGTCTTATAAGAATGATTATTTACTATTCAATTCCTTTCTTTATCATATCTTTCTTTAATGGTGGAATAGAAGGGGATATGTTTATGAATATCTTTGTGATGTGTAACCTGGTTGATATGGCATCTTCTTTCTTCCCGTTACCTGGCGGAACTGGTATGAATGAATTATCTTTCCAATCTGCCTTTGCCACAATTGTAGGGCAGGGAGATATCTTGGTTTGGGTTTTGCTTGGTTGGCGATTTTTCTCTTATTATGTTTATTTATTGATGGGAATTATCATTCTTTCTTATGATGTAAGCTATGGCGACCGCAAATATCGCTGGTCGGTTGCAAGGGCAAACCTTATTGAAGAGAGCAATCAGTTTAAGCAAATTCAAATTGACAGATTTAGGCTTGAGAGGTCTAAGAGAAGAAAAAAGATGTAAAAGTTTGAGCTTTAAGTGGCAATGCTGATGAATAAAAAATAAACAGCCGACCAAAATAAGATTATGAAACTTAGCAGATCAAATTTTGGTTGGCTTTTTGCTTGTATTGGACTGGTTTTGCTTCTAGCCCTCAGCGTTTATCTCGGAGTGAGCGGATTTTTCTATCGAACAGGAGGCTCTTACACAACTGATTTGGTTTTAGGACAGACTGTGGAGGCTGGACTGCATAAAAATGAGGCCAGCTCGCTTTCTCTCAACTTTTCAGGAGGTTTTTTGCCAGATGAGCGACTTAATCAGGTGATAAGTGTTAAAAACGCAGAAGAATCTGCAAATTTATATTTAAGAGCCAAGGTTTTTGTCTATACAAGTCAAAACCAAGTGGAAGAGGTCGATGTTGTTGAAAACAGCAATTGGACAAAAAATGATGATGGCTACTTTTACTATAACAATCTTGTCATGCCACTTGAGAAAATAAATTTTTGCTCTCATGTGATTGTTGGAAGTGAAGACTTTCAACCAGTAAGCTGGCGAAAATATATCTTGACCGTTGTGTTTGAAACACTTGACGAGTCGGCTGATGTTTTGTCGCTTTGGGGTGTTAATCCTGCCCAAAATGTTTGACAAAACAGGGCGTTTTAATTTATAATTGCTTCTAGAAAAGGAGAATTATGCCATTTATTCCACCTCCACCACCGCCAAGACCTCAAAATCAATATGAGCAAAAAGTGCAAACCACATCTTTAGAGCCAAAGGTTGAAGCAAAGGTGGAAAAGAAGAAAAACTCGATAAGCAAGGAAAAGAAATTGAAAATTCTTTTCTTCTTTTTGAGCGCGCTTTGTTTTGCCTGTGCAATTGTTGTTTTTACTCTTATGTTTGTTTTGTAACAAAATTCTTCAAAATAAGTTTGTTTAAATTGAGAAAAAGGGCAATCATTTTTTTATGAAAAGTTTGATTGCTCTTTTATTTTTGCCGTTAACGCTCTTTGTCTTTTGCTATTTTGACCTCTCGCCATCTTTGCCAATGGAAAATGCAACGAGGGCAAGCTTTGTTATGGAAAATAGCCTTGAGGGTTATGACTATATTCAAAATGGTGAGCAGTTTATCATAGATGTTTACAGCGATATTGAAAGCTTTTATGCAAGGCACTCTCAAGAAATCATAGGTTTTAATCTATATTTTCAAACACTTGACATAGATGATTTTGCAAATTCAGTCAATGGTCAGATCTTTAAAAGACAAAGCGTTGAAGGAATTGAGATTTATGAAGGCTATACAAACTGCTATAAAGATTTCCGCTATGTGGGCGGACAAAAGATAAATATTCAGATTGCAGTCAAAGAAAAAGAGGTGATTGTCGGATTTCCGCTGATTTTGACGGGTTTCTGATTAAAAGCTTGCTAGAGGCACAAAAATCTATGTATAAAATAATTTACCTTCGGCAATAAACTTGGCAGGAGGTAAAAAAATGGAAATCACAAAGAAAAACAAATTCGTCGAGTTTCTAAAGCGCTATTGGGCATACTTGTCAGTTGCGGTGGTCGTGCTTGTGGTTGCAATCACTGTGGGGGTGCTTGCAGGTGGACAATCAGTGCCAACAACTACGCCAAATCTTGAGTTCTCTCTGCCAATGAACGAGGCAAGCATTGTCAAAGACTTTTCATCGACCGAGCTTCAAGAAAATGAAACTTTAAATCAATGGGAGGCGCATCTTTCTGTAGACTTTGCTTCAGAAAATGCCGATGTCTTTGCTGTGCTTGATGGAACAGTTTCAAATGTGAGCTATGACATACTTAACGGCTACACAGTTGAAATCACTCATGCAGGCGGCTTTGTAAGCCAATATGCATCTCTTGCTGAAGAACCTGCAGTAAGTGAAGGCGACACAGTTACATCTGGACAAAAAATTGGAGCTGCTGGAAATAGCGCATCTTTTGAAAGTCATCTCGACAACCATTTGCATTTCACACTTATGCTTAATGACGAGCCAGTTGATCCCAACAACTATTTAGATTTGCAAAACAAATAAGCAGAAAAAATCTGCTTTTTTTGTTTGGTGATTTAAAGCATTTATGCTATAATACATCTCGGAGGAAATATGAAAACAATCGATAAGGTAAAACAAATTATTGCAGAACAACTTTGTATTTCAACTGATGACATAAGTGACGAGGCAAAAGTCGTTGAAGATTTGGGAGCAGACTCTCTTGATGTTGTTGAAATGCTTATGACTTTTGAAGATGAATTTGGCGTGTCAATTCCTGACGAAAAATTGAAAGAACTCAGCGACATTCCTTCAATTGTCAAATTGATCGAAGAATATAAAAAATAATGCAAACTTTGCCCGCTATGACAAAAATTTGACCATAGCAAAAGTCAAATTGTTTTTGGTAAGACTTATGCAAAAATCTCTAGAAAAAACTAGAGATTTTTTCTTTTTCAACAAAATTTGACATATTTTTCAATTTTTATTCATAGGTTATCGCATGGAGGCATAGCTATGAATAATGAAAAGCTCGAAAGGGTTATAATGCTTGCAAATCACATACTTTCCACACACGATACAATAAGAAAGACGGCAAAGGTTTATCATTTAAGCAAAAGCACCGTCCACAATGACCTTTCAAAAAGGCTTTTCAAAATTGATAAGCTTTTGTATTTAGAGGTGCAACAAATTTTGGATGAGCATTTCAGAGAAAAGCATATTCGAGGCGGAGAGGCAACAAGAAAAAAATATATACTTGAAAATTTAAACAAAAACCATATCTCACAACAATCAGACGAATTGGAAGATGATCAAAAAGAATAAAAAACAGTTTGGTAAACAAAAAAACAGCTTAAAAAATAGCTGTTTTTTACTTTTTGCCAGCAGAGAAAAGAACATTTCTCATTTTTGCCGATAAAATTTGTTCTGCTTTTTCTCTGCCTTTGCCAAGATATTTTCTTGGGTCAATTTCTTTTTTGTTCTCCTCCAAAACTTTGCGCGTTTCTGAGGTGAACGAAAGCCTGATGTCTGTGTCGGTGTTGATTTTGACAACATTGTGTTTTGTGACTGCTTCTATCAAAAGTTCTTCGCTCACGCCTTTGGCGTTGCTTAGCTGTCCGCCAAAGTTGTTGAAAGTTTCAACAAGCCTCTCATCGACCGTTGAAGCGCCATGCAAAACGAGAGGAAGAGAAGGCAAAAGCCTTTCAATTTCGGTCAAAATATCCATTCTTAAAGTTGGATTTTTGCTGTATTTGTTGACGCCATGGCTTGTTCCAATTGCAACAGCCAGCATGTCAACACCTGTTTCACGAGCAAACTCGCAAGCCTCTTGTGGAGAGGTATAGATGTTTTGGTCGGCTTTGACATTGTCTTCCACGCCTTTGATTTGACCGATTTCGCCTTCAACCAGCACGCCTTTTTTGTGAGCATAAAGGGCAACCTTTTTTGTCAGCTTTATATTTTCTTTAAAATCGAGCGCGCTTGCGTCAATCATAACACTATCAAAACCAAGGTCTACTGCTTTTTTGCAAATTTCATAGCTTTTTCCATGGTCAAGATGGAGAAATAGGGCAGGGTTTTGCTTTTTTGCCGTTTTTGCAAGCGCCATCACAAAATCTTCGCCCATATATGAAAGTGCACTTTCTGAAACAGAAATTATGGCTGGACTTTTGGTTTTTAAACTTGCGCTTACTATTGCTTGCAGACTTTCCATATTGCAAAAATTGAAAGCGCCAAGTGCAAAGTGATTTTTTATTGCCTTGTTTAAATAGAATTTCAAATCTTTCATAAATAACCTCTTTTATTGCCAGTTTAACACATTTTTTGCCATTTTCAAACATATTTTACGATATGTGAGGTTTTTATGAAAAAGTTTTTGGCTGTGATTGTTCTTGCCTTGCCACTTTTTCTTGTGGGTTGTGGGCAGAAAGAGTTTGAATTAAAAGATTATATGAGCGAAATAACAAATGTCTATTATCAAGCAGAAGGCGACGGCGTTAATGCCAGCGTAAGCGTGGGACAGCGAGAGGTTGACTATAAAGTCAATGGTGTTCACGGCTCGGTGTGTGATTTTACGCTTATTGAAGTCAAATTTGACGAAGTGAAAAATCAAGACGCAATGGAAATTGAGGTGGTTATAGATGGAGTAAGTCAGCCATTTATGCTTGAATTTAATCCTTTGACCGATGTTTTTGTGGGCGATTTAGGCTATGCATTAAAGCAAGGGGCAAGTGTTTCTTTGGTTATAGAGGGACAAAGGCTTGATATGGACAACATCACCGACAGGCTTATCTCTTCATCTGACGCACTTGAAAAAGCGCGAGTGGCACTTATTGACGAGATAGCCTCCTGCTATAGTAGCGGAACTTTTTGCGGAGAGTGCTATCTGAAGCTTTTGCACGAGAGAGGTGCAAGCTTTAATCAACTTTTCTGGAGTTTTTCGCTTGTCTGCCAGAAAGGAGTGAAATATGATGTTGTTATCAATGCGCAAACAGGTGAGGTTGTTGGCGAAAATTTGTAAATCAAGTTAAATCAAAAATTTTGAGCAAAAAGTTTGTGTAATTTTTTCTAACATGATATAATTTAGTTATGAAAAACATGCACGAACAAGAAACAAAAAAAGAAAACGCAATCACAATTGTTGTTTGTTCGAAAAAATCAGACAACAAAATGCGAAAAACTGACGAAATTGAAAAACTTTCCACAACTGCAGGCTTAAATGTGGTGGAAAGCTTTTATCAAAATGTGAAAGATTTCAACCGCTCGACCGTGATTGGCTCTGGCAAAGTGGAAGAGATAAAAAACTATATTGCCACATGCGAAGAGGTCATCGATGTTGCAGTTGTTGACTATCCGCTCACAGGCTCACAAGTCAAAAACCTTGAAGATGCTTTTGGCGTTAAAGTGATTGACAGAGTTGGGCTTATCATTGACATTTTTGCACAAGGCGCGCAAAGCAGAGAGGCAAAACTTCAGGTTAAGCTTGCTCAAGACCTCTATCTTTTGCCAAGACTTTCTCAAATGCAAGGCTCAAGCGGAAGGTTTGGTGGAGTTGGCGTCGGCATGCGAGGCCCTGGCGAGAGCAAACTTGAACTCAACAGGCGTGTGCTTGAAAAAGAAATCGATTCGCTCAAAAAACAGATTGCAAAAATCAAAAGTCAAAGACAAATTTCAAGACGAGAGCGACTTGCTTCAGATTTGCCTAAAATTGCGCTTGTTGGATATACCAACTCTGGCAAAAGCTCGCTTTTAAATATGCTTACAAAAGACAACATCTATGCCGATGACAAATATTTTGCAACTCTTGACACCACAAGCAGAAAGCTCTATCTGGGTGAGGGCAGTTATGCGCTTTTGACTGACACAGTGGGATTTATTTCCGACCTTCCACACCAACTTGTTGATGCTTTCTCTTCAACACTTGAAGAAGCAGCTGACGCCGACCTTCTTTTGCACATTGTGGATGTTTCACTTCAAAAACAAGATGGCGATAAAAAAGAATACGAGGTCAACATTGACATCACAAACAAGTTGCTTGATGAGCTTGGTGCAACAAAAAAACGCATTGTTGTGCTTAACAAATGCGATAAACTTTCCTCTCCAATCGAGATAAAAAACAGTCAAATTTTGCTTTCAACCAAAACCTCGGTTGGAATCGACAAATTGCTTGAAGCAATAAAAATAATGCTAGAAGACTAAAAAAACAGCAAATTTATGCTGTTTTTATGTTGTTTTATTTATGCCAGTTTTTATTTTCTTTTTGCGCTGTATTCTTCATTTAATTTTTCAAGCAAAAAGTCAAGCTCAATTCCATGTGCCATAGCTGCCTCTTCAATGCTTTCTTCTTCACCGATATGGCAAAGCACGCAAAACATTCCAAAGCCCATAAGCACTTCGGCAAGGCTTTCGTCAAGGTCAAGAAGCTGTTTGATTGTCATCTCTTTGTTTATAACATTTTCTTTTTTCATTTTTCACCTTCATTTATTCTTTCTGATATAATCATAGTCATTCACAAAAAATTGTCAAGCCTTTTGAGGCAAAAACATTTTGTCTTTTTTTGTCGCTTGTGCATTTTTAGCTTGCCATGTGAGTAGAGTTATACCATGGAAAAATTAAGCGAAATCATTTCAAAAAAAGTTATTTCAATTGGAGAAGGTGAAGAGGTTGGCTATATTCTCTGCCCAATTTTTGAAGACAAAAACTTGCTGGGCTTTTCAGTTTGCGACGAAGAGAGCGAGCTTGAAAAGTTTTTGTCGATTGACGACCTTTCATTTTGCGGAGACGAGGTTTTTATTCCTTCAATTTTTTGCATGCAAAATGTGACGGTGGAAGAAGGTGTAAGTCCTCTTGGAAAACTTGTCTACAGCTCTGAAGGGCAGTGTCTTGGCAGGGTTGAGGAGTGCTTTTTAGAGAAAAATAAAATAAAAAAATTGCAGACAAATTTGTGCGAAATCATGCAAAAAAATATTGCTCAAATTGGAAAGGATTTTGTTATTTTTCAAAAAAATAATAAAAAATCAATAAAAAATGCAAAAAAATCACAAAAAAATGTGAAATTAATTGAAAATTTGCCTAAAGTTGAAATTTTAAATAAAATTGAAAATGAAAATAATTATTTAAATTTTTCATCCACTTTGCCAATAAAAGTTATAGCAAATAAATCAAGTGTTCTTGGGAAAAAACTTGTAAAAGACGTGTATGGTTTTAATAATGAGATAATTGGAAAAGAAAATGAAATAATTACTGAAAAAATGATAAAAAAAGCTGTAAAACACAATAAATATAATTTTTTGCTTTTTTGTAGCAAATAAATTGTAAAAATATTTTTTCGCAGATTTTTCTGCGATTTTTTTGTTTTTTATTTTATAAATAAAATCTTAATAATTTTTGAATAAATCTTGTCTATTCGTTTGTATTTTTGTCGACAATTGTAGTAAAATAAATTAGCGAGGTAAATGTGGTAAGAATTATTCCTAGAAGAACTAAAGTCAAACTTGAGTTTATTCGAGGCTTTACGGCTATCGATTTAATTTTGGCGGTTATTGCAGCAGTCGTTTTGATCGTGCTGATTATTTCAAACTTTGAAGGTCACATCTGGGTGGCAATCGTCTGGGCGATATTTGGCGTTTCGCTTTTCTTCAAAATTTCTGACAGTGACAGACTATACATAACCTATGTGCATATTATCCGCTACGCCATGCAGAAAAAAACTTATCAGAAATATCCTAAAAACAACAAACCAAACATCAAGGCAATCGTTCCTTTTGAAGGAATTTATCAAGACAGGTTTTTATCATTCGGAGACTACTATGCTCAAGTGCTTGAAGTCAAACCAATCTTGTTTGGGCTTTTGAATGAATACAACCAAAACAATGTTATCGATGTTGGCTTTGGAAATGCTCTTCGCAGACTGGAGGAAAGTCAGGTTTGTGAAATTGTCAAAATCAACAAAGCCATGGTGCTTGATGAATACACCAACAACGAAAACAGAAAATATGACAGACTGCTTGAGCAGGTTTTTGAAAAACAAATGACTCAAGCTGAGTTTGATGCTCGCGCGCCAATCTTCCAAGCAAGACTCAATTATATTGAAGGCAGAAACAGACAGGAAAAAATTTATAAAGACTATTTCTATCTCGTTGTTCTCGGCAAAGATATTGAAGCGCTTGAAAACACGGTAAACGGAATGGCAAGTTCGCTTGCGACATCGCTTGTTCCTGTGACAACTCGAAGACTGAGCGGTGAGGAGCTGGCAATATTTGTCAAGGCAAACTATAATCGTGAATTTGACGAACGCGAAATTGAAACTGTGCCTTACACAGACTACATAAAATGGGCGACACCAGACAAGATAAAATTTAAAATGGCAAAATACAGCGTTGACGACAAAAACTATCGAACTTTTGTTATCAACGAATATCCTTTGCAGGTTGGCAATGCTTGGGGAGCTTCATTCTTCCTTCTTGACAGAACCAAGGTTGTGATGAAATTTAAAAAAGCGCCAAAATTTGAAAGCGAAAGAAAAATCGATAAAGCAATCATGGATATGGAGACCAAGCTTTATAAAACAGGAAAAAGCTCAACACAAATCGAACTTCAAACGCACCTTGACACTCTCAGAGATTTGCTTCAACAACTTAAAAACAACAACCAGCAACTTTATGATGTCAACACTTTCATCACTTGTGAAGACACTGCTCGAAAGGATGTTAAGGCAGTGCTTAAGCAAGAGGGCTTTAGATACAGCGAGCTTTACGCAAGACAAATTGACGCCTTTATCTCTTCAAACATTTCAATGCGAGACAATATGACCGAAACACAACGCGGATTTCCAACTTACACTCTTGCTGGCGTGTTCCCATTTGTTTCAAGTGAGCTTCAAGATGAAAACGGAATTTATATCGGCGACAATATGTATCCAGTTTTTGTTGATTTCTTCCAAAGAGACAATCAAAGAGTCAACTCAAACATGATGGTTATTGGAAAGTCAGGTTCAGGAAAATCTTACGCAATCAAAATGCTTCTTGCAAATTTTGCTGCCGACAACACAAAGATTTTCATTTGCGACCCTGAAAAAGAATATTATCGTCTTACTGAAAGCTTGAAGGGGAAACTTATCGATGTTGGCTCTTCGCTTCAAGGTATTATCAATCCATTCCACGTTATCAGAGCGCTTGATAAGGCGGATGACGAAGATGACGGCTCACAATCTGAATATTTTAAGGTTGAGCGAAAAGACGACTCTTTCAATCAGCACCTTCAATTCTTGGAACAATTTTTCAGAACGGTCTTGGATGGAATTTCATCTGACGCATTCGAAATTGTAAACTCGCTTGTCCTTAAAATGTATAGCGATAAAAACATTAATGAAGACACAGACCTTACAAAACTAAAACCAGAAGATTATCCAATTTTTGATGACCTCTATGCTCTCTTGCAAAAAGAACTTAAAACTTCAAAAGACGAATTCTATTCTCAAAACCTCAGAATTGTTGAGGCTTATATCAGAAAATTTGCCAAAGGCGGACGAAACTCAAACCTTTGGAATGGCCCAACATCTATTGAAACAAACGAAAACTTTGTTTGCTTCAACTTCCAAAGCCTTATTGCAGGCAACAACGATATGCTTACCAATGCGCAAATGCTTTTGGTTTTCAAATACCTTGAAAATGAAATCATCAACAACAAGGATTACAACGACACGCATGGAACAAACAGAAAAATCATTATTGCGGTCGATGAAGCTCACACATTCATCAACCCAAAATATCCTATCGCGCTAAACTTTATGACTGCAATGGCAAAGCGTATCCGTAAATATGGCGGAATGCAGATTGTTATCACGCAGAACATCAACGACTTTGTAGGTTCTGAAGAAATCAAGCGTCAGTCAACAGCGGTTATCAACGCATGTCAGTATTCAATCATCTTCTCGCTTTCACCAAATGACGTAAACGACCTTATTGAACTTTACAAAAACTCAGGTGGAATCAACAAAGAAGAGCAGAACTCAATCGTTACCGCTCAGCGAGGACAAGCTTTCGTTATCACAGCGCCGACCGCTAGAACTACTGTGCACATCAGAGCGCTAGACGGCATTGAGGCAATGTATGAAAAGAGAACTCCAGGCAGATAACAGAAAATATTTAAATTACTTTAATAATTAGAATTTTAAATTTACTTTACACTATATAAACTATGTGATGTTAAAATTTAAACAAGTTAAATTTTAATAAATTCTAACGAATTTGCGTGCTTTGCCCGCCATCACAGTATGTATGACCATCAGTCTCACTCAAATACAACTAAAGTTGTGCTTGGTTCGACTTCCGATAATATAAACTATGTGATGTTAAAATTTAAGCAAGTTAAATTTTAATTTTGCTAAAGACAAAATACACAATAAATTGTGTCCATCACACAGTATGTATGACCATCAGTCTCACTCAAATACAACTAAAGTTGTGCTTGGTTCGACTTCTGATAATATTATCTTTACAACATTACTATAATTTATATCAAAACATTGAAAAGGGGGCTAAAGCTTGGCAAATATCAAAAAAATAAACCTATTTATTTGCAGTTTGCTTGTTTTGTTTGCAAGCCTCTTTTTCGTTGCCTGCGGGCCTAAAAACTATGACAATGTCACTTTGACCTCATCAGAAGACTCAGTTTCAATGAATATTGGCGACCAAAGAGAGCTTAGTTTCACCATCAACAACATGGTTGACGACATGGACAACGGCCTTAATGTTGCCTTTTCAACTGAAGGTATTGTCACAAGCGAGGTTGTTTCAAGCGAGGACAATGTTGTCAATATCAAATTGACTGCAGTTGAGGCAGGCTCTACAACCATGACCGTGACCACACTTGAAGGTGGAAAGTCTTGTGAGGTTGCTGTCAATGTAAGCAAATATTCAAGCTATATCAGCGCAGGCACAAATTCGCTTTTTGTTTCTTCTTCATCACCACTTGTTGTCAGCACAAGTGATTTTGTGTTTGAAGACAACACAACAGAGCGAAATCTAAATTATTATTTTTATGGAATAAACAATGGAGCAACACTTTCACTTGACAATGTTTCATCGTCAAACACATCGTCAGACGGAACAACAACAAGGGTGTTTTACAATCAATTTGTTTCTGTAGAGCTTATAAACTCAGATGCAAATGGCAGTCAAAACAGCTATCTTATCTTTACTGACCAAAACGGAGTTAAGTATACTCTTGGGCCAGAGCAGATTGACCTTTCTTTTGGAAGTTCTATTTTAAACACTAAATATGAGTTTGTTGAGGTTGAAATTGATTCTGACGGAAGCTACAGCATTCCAAGCCAGGCAAGCCCAGTTTCAATTGGTGACACATTTACCTTTGTGGCTCATTATCAAATGCCTGACTCGGAAAGTGAAATTTACACTCAAAGAGAATTTATCGTTTTAAAAGACATTGAGCAAAACTCTATTCTATATAATTATGGCTATGTTGTGCTTGATGAAGAGAATAATCCTCTTGCAGTCAACACAAACGAAATGATGATAGCTGACGGCGAAATCAGACTTGGAAGCAGTGATTTTACAGGCAATGACCAATATGTTTTTGATAGGGAAAAAATCACTCTTGTTCCAGAATATGTTATAGACCATCCAACAACAGCAAACCATAGCGTTGACTATAAACGCGCCAGACTTTATGTTGCAGTTGCTGAGGCAAGTGACCTTATAAATTACAGCTTCAGATTTGACCAAGCAAACATCTTCAATGTGTCAAGTGAGGTTTATTCTTTAAGTGATGGCACATCATCTACAACCCTTTATGTTTTTGAAATTTCAACCAGGTCACAAGTTGAAAATGAAGTCAATTTTGTTGTCAATTTCTATTATGATGGTTTTGAAAATTCTGAAAATGAAAATGTTAATCGAAGCTTTACTATTCCAGTTGCCATTCAAAACAAGCCAAACAATCTTTTGATAAGCGGAGCAAGTTTTTCAAACAGCACGCTTGAAAGCAGAAGCTTTGTGTTCTATAACAACTATCAACTTGACACTATTGGCTGGCAAAGATATTACTTTTCTGTAATGCCAAACGACAGCCGTTATGACAGATTGACAATCACTCTTCCAGCAGGTTGTGGCGTTATGGTAAGGTATCAAGGCACTACATACCAAGCAACAGAAGATCAAGAGGCAATCGTTGAAATCACAAACCTTTCAAATTATGTTGAATTTAAAGGCATCAATGGCGCAGAAGCTGTTGATAACGCGCAAATTGAAATCGCTTTAAACTACAACATCTTAGGCGAAGATTCAATCACTTTTGATTTTAATTACAGCATAAAAGAAGGCTCAACAACAATTGACTTTGCTGAAAACTATCAAGGTTACACCTCTTTTGACCTTGCACTTAATGGAGCTGATGCTGACGGAATTGATTTTTCAAATATAATCTATACCGATGCTGTTTTTGATGAACTGGTTTTTGACCGCATCTCTGGCAGTCAAGATGTTGTCCGTTTTGTGCTTAATGAAAACCTTTGCGTTGAAACGGGCGGCAGATATTATCTAAGCTTTAGAGTTGTGCCTATCGCAACAGGCAGGGCAACATATTCAATAACTTTGCCAAATGGGCTTGCAACTTCAGTATCGTTCCAAGTGGTTGAACAGCTCAACTCAATTTCAATCACTTCAACCAATCAAAATGCAAATATGGATATTGTTGAGCAAGCTTCAACGCAAGCTTTGATTTATGCTCGATATAACAGCAGCCAAACAGCAGGAAACTATTTTGACCTTAGTGTTGTTTCAAACCAAAATGAAAATTTTGTTGAAAATTCAGAGGCAATACTCAGCTATGAAATGTCTTTGACTTCTGCAGAGCAAGCTTGCACAATCTCAAACATTTTGGGACAACAATTTCAAGTAAACTTGCAAAATACAGGCTCGTCGACCATAACTTTAAGAGTCAGAGGCTATCAAGTCAACAACTTTATTGCAACCATTAACACTCAAACATTTACCATTCAAATAATCAATTATGAATACATAAATTCAATTGGCGTGACCAAAACAAGTGACGGACAAAATGAAAATTATCCAGCCTCGTCAACAGCGCGTTATGTATATCTTTATGCCGCGCCAAACTCTGTTCAAAGACGAACTGCTCAACTTGAACTTGACATTCAACAGCCAACAAACACTTCCGCTTATCTGTTTAGAGACCCTGAAACAGCCGAATTTGTAGCAGAAGAATTTGACCAACGCTTTGTTTATTGGACAATTCCGACTGACAATTTCTCTATTAGCCTTGACGGAAAAGAAGTGAAGCAAATGTATGTTGGTCAAGGTGCAGACAATGTTTATCAGATTTATAATAATTCCTTGGTTGCAACCTTTGATGTTGAAAATTTGACATTATCTGTTTCAGCTGATGTGGATAGTTCTAATGGTGACTATTTCATTTTAACAGCAAACATAGACCAATATCAAACAGCAACCAAGGCATTTGCAATTCATGTTAGAGTGCTGGAATATAACGCGGTGGACACATTGACAATTTTGTCGCCAATTTCTAGCCTTGAATTTTCGAGCATTGACAAAGAACATACTATCAATTTGCGAGTTTTAGAGAACACCGCAATCAACAAAAACCTTCGAGTTTCTATCACAGGCGATAGAGTGGTGTATGATAAGAAAACCTACAGATTGTTTGGTGAAAACAATAGCGGAATTGTTGTGGCTGACGGCGGAAACATTGCAAGCATCACTTTGACTGCAGACTCAGAGTTTATCAGTCAGGCTGTTTCAAATCCAGACTTCTTTGGAGGTTCAACCTTTAATGCCACTTTGACAATTGCGGCAGAAGACTGGTATGATGACACAGGCCTTTTGCTTGACCAATACCGCAACTCTGTGATTTCAATTTCAATCACTTTTGCAAATGGAACTGAAGAAAACAGATTTACCATTGACAGTCTTGAAGATTTGCTGGCAGTCAGCGACAACTTGTCAGCGCACTACAAAGTGACAACCTCAATTGATGCATCCAGCATAACAGAGCCTCTTGGAGTGCTTGCTGGCTCAATTGTTGGTGACAATGACTATGCAGCAATCACAGGTATAAATATTGCCTCTGTGACGGCAGAGGAAAATGAATTATATGGCGGACTATTCACTTCTATTGCAAATGGGGCATACATCAAAAGCTTGACTTTTGAAGGCAATATCAGCTTGCCAAATCTTGCCATGTCAAGTGAGACGGGAGAAGGTGATGAAGTCACACAAATCACATATGAAAATGCTTATATTGGCCTTATTGCTGGCAAACTGGAGGGAACACTGACAAATGTTTCAGTTGAGCTTAATGCTTCTAACATAAATGTGTATGAAAGTGGAAATGTTTATGTTGGCGGTCTTGTAGGCTATAATAATGGCAAAATCAAACAAGAGTTTAGCGAGCAAGATGCAAATGAAGACTCTAGCGAGCAAGATCCAAACGAAGAGTCTAGCGGCTATATATTATATGCTTATACTTTATATATGAATGGCAAACTTTCAGTTGAATATCAAAATGCAACTGTTTATGTTGGTGGAATTACTGGCTATAACAATGGTTTGATAAAGAAGGTTGACGGAACAGAAAACTATACAGGCTATACAAACTATATGGCATACTCTCTGATTGATGTAAACTTGGCTGAAGGGGCAACTGCAAGCACAAGTTATGTAGGCGGTATCGCAGGCTATGCGGTTTCTGCAAACAATGAGCAAGGCATTTTGGGGTATAGCTCAGAGGGTGCGGTTTATAATGTTGTCACATACAGAGCTGGCAAAGGTGTGATTGTTGGCGGAGAGGTTAGTGGACCAAGCTATGTTGGTGGCGCGGTTGGCTATCTTGATGCAACTTCATACACAGAAGGAGACATCGATTCATTTGCTGGTATAACAACAAGAACTTTTGTTAGATCATCTTCTACAAACATTGGTCTTTTGACTGGAAGCTTGGAGGTTAATAACGGAATCGGTCTTTCATCTGTTTTCTATATTCAAGCGATAGACGACAGAAGAGTTGGTGAAGATGCATCTATGCTTGTTGTTTATTCAGACGAAAGCGTATCTTTAGATAATTACAATAATCTTGCATTTGGAATAGGCGGAGCTAATGTTGGAACTTTTACTTCTGACCAAAGCTACTTTATAAGCTATATACGAAGAACGCTCATAGAAATTCCTAAGGGAGAAACCTCTATAACAATTTCTGACAGTCAAGAGGCTTATTATGGCGAAGCGGTTGTTGTTAATACCAATGATGAGGTTACAGAGCAGGAGTTCTTTGAGACTAAAGGCGAAACTTTAGACCTTGCAATAAAAGGTGGCATTACTGAAGTTGATGGTGAAAATGAGGTAGTTGTCAACGAAATGAAAGCATTGACCACAAATACAAAAGCCTTCTATGCCTACTATTTCAATGCGGTTTCTGCACAGAGCGAAATTGACAATGCCAACTTGTCGCAAGTTCAACAAAATTTAAACACCTATTTCAACACTTTGACAAGTTCGCATAAACTCTATCCAATTGATGTGACTGGCGAGATGACACTCACATCACTCAATCCAAACCTTCTTGATATTGACCAAACAGGTCAAATCACAATCAAAGGCACTGGTTGGGTGCAAGTTTCAGGAAACAGCATTTTAAACACAAATGACGGCATAAGCTTCTACATCTTTGTGACAAATTACTTTAATAGCAACAGCAATGTTTCAATTATCTATCCAAACACTTCTCAAAATGCAACTGCACTTGAAAATGCAACAATCTCCATGTTTGCAAACGATACAGCGGTGCTTTATGTAAGACCAAATTATGAGGGCTCGATTTCTAGTGGTGACCATAATTTAAACATAAACGCAGATGGCTCAGCGCTTCTTGATGGCTTTGGTTTTAATCTTGCCACAAACAGCGATATCACGGCAGATATTCAAATTGGTTCTTTCTCGGCAGGAGAAGACCCACAATTTACTCCTAGCGAAGACGAGTTTTCAACATCAGTTGCAGGGCAGACAATCATTATAACAAAAAATCAATCAAGCACGACTGCAAGCAATTTCGATGTGATTATCACTCCAAAAATCAGAGGAAGCTATAATGGCGTAACCTTTGAGGCTGGTGTTAACAAAGAGTTGACAAAAATTGACATTGCTTACAATAAAGGTGCACTCGCAATTGGCGCTGGAAGATATGACAATGTCACCATTTCAACCAGCAACTCTTTCAACGAGACAATTGTTGTCCGCTCAACTGCTGACCTTCCAAAAACTGACGATGAAGGTCAGACAATACCAGGTGAGGGACTTAAATATTACATAAGTTTCAACAATGAGGTTATTCAGTCAGATTATTTAGAAGGATTTACTGACAAAGATGTTTTGTTTAATGTTCAAATAACTCCTCCAACATCTTCTGGAGATTCTGAAAAAGAACCATTTATCAAAGAATACAATTTCGCTTTATCGGTAAGTGTAAATAGAAACAGCACGGCATATAAGAATAGATTTGAAAATGATATTTATGGCGTTTACACTATCACAATTTTATCGAAGACAAATTCGGCGCAATACATCAATATCAATCTTACCCTTGAAAATCAGGCTCTGCAAAACATTGTGATTGACAACTATATAAATCAAGACCAAATGGTCAGCGATGTTGGCGTTTCAACGCAATATGCATATCCTGGAAGCAACGGTCTTTTGGCTGTGACTCTTTCGCCAGATGACAGCGACTTTGATTATCTTGTGATAGAAAATGCACAGGAAAACTATAACAGCGGAAATGGCGTTGCAACTTTTGCACTTGCTGGAAGAAAAGCTACTACAAAGGATAACGAAAATCTTTTTGAAGCAAACACAATCTTAGGTTCGGCAACAACGCGTGGACTTGTGCTTACAAAAAATGAAATCTTAAATCTATATAATAACACTTCAGCTCCAGCAAATGGCAGCAAAAATGCTTCATCTACAGAAGGAGCAAAAAAATACCAAACTTATAGCGGTGTTGTATACTTTATATATAATATCGGAAACTCTGGTGTGGTTGAAAACAGCACTTCAAGGTTTGTTGTAAGCGTGTATAAAGATGGCTCGCTTGTAAAACAAGAAGACATTGAACTGACGCTTAGACTTCAAAACTTTGTCTCAATTTCTATTGATGGCAAAGTGCCAGAGGAAGGGTCAGGTGCATATCGCGTTGCAAGAGGTCTTAGATACAGACTTGTGATTGACTCTTACGGCTTTAACAATGCAAACATCTCAGCTCCACAAATTGTCAGTGGCAGTGAGTATGCTTCAATCGTGGAAGAGAATGGAGAGTATTATGTTCAAATCACAAGTTCGGATATCGGCTCTCAAGCGCCAGAAATTGAAATTTCAATTGAAGCCACTCGTCAAGATGACGACAGAGAAATCACGGCAAGTGACAGCATTTCGCTCTATGTTATGCAGTTTGTGATTGACTCTTCATTGAATGACACAAGTGAGGACAGCTTTGGCTCGCTCGATATTGTTTCTGGAATGAGCGACGGCGTTGTTACCGTTTCAATCGGCTCTAGCAGAACAATGGAAATTGACATTTATGACTATATTGAATATGACAATACAAACCAAGCTGTAATCAATATGGTTAACCAATTTGTAAGGTCACTTACAGCTCAAGGTGACTGGAATTATGTGACAAACATTGCTCCAGGACAGAGTGTTCCTGCAATTGGCGCTGGTGAGGCAAGCTATAGTTATGACTTCCCAATCAACAGCCAAGTTGAAACCTATTACTTCAATGCTATTTTAAACAGCTCATCAAATATGACAGGACTTACTATTGTGCCTGTTCGCATAAATGACGCGACTGCTGACCTTTACTACTTTACTTACGAAATCAGATATGCAATAAGTGGAAATAGCTATACTGTTGTAAATTCTGGTGACAGCGGATATGACTCAGCTGCAAAGATTTCGACAGAGATCAGATTTGAGGTGTTTGTTTCAAGCAGTATGGACACTCCAATTCCAATCTTTGATTATGAAGATTTCCTCAATATGAACGAGGGTGGCTATTACATTCTGCTTAACGACATAACTCTTCCTTCAAGCAATATGGCTTCAAACACAGGTTCAACTGTTTCGCAATACACTCCAATGACAGCAAACTTTGCTTCACTTGACGGCAATGGTCACTCAATCATTTTAGATGGAGTTTATGACTTTGGCTCGTCAAGTGGGCTTGGTGTGTTCTCAAGCCTTGCTGATGGCAGCATAATTTCAAACTTAAATGTTGTCGTGCGCTCTTCATACGACACCGGCAACGCAACTTATGGCACAATCTTTACAACCACAACGGCAGAACACAGAACAGGACTGCTTGTTGGCGTGAACAATGGTATCATCACAAACTGCAAAGTTTATTCACCAACCAACACGGTGTTCACTATAAACTGCGCACTTGCAAATATTGAATCGGCATACTTTGGCTCAATTGTGGGTGAAAACAATGGCTATATCACAAACTGCACCTCAACGCTTAATGTGTTTGGCTCATTCAATATTGCAGGTATCGCTGGAATAAATAACGGAAAAATTGCCGCAAGTGTCTATAAAGAAGGGTATTTGCAATCAAGCGACAACCAAATTGACGAAGGCTTCCATGTTGCAGGTCTTGTCAATGTCAATTCGGCAAGCGGAAAGATTGTGACAAGCTATGTTACTGGTGGAATCACTGCTGGCTCGCTCTATTCGACAAACACTTCAAGCTATTTGAGTGGACCAAACTTCTCTGCAGGTTTTGTATATGAAAACCAAGGTGAAATTTCTGATTGCTACTCTGACATCTATCTTGCAAATAGTGGTAACATGGCAGGCTTTGCTTATGTCAACACTGGCTTTATCAAAAACAGCTTCTCACTTAGCATTTTGCAGAACAACACCATCGCATCTGCTGGCTTTACAATGAGAAATATTCCGTTTGATGAAGACCAAGAATCTGCTGGAGATAATGACGAAAATCAAGGTGACAACAGCGGAACGGGAACTTTTGAAAATTGCTATTATCTATCTCACATCCATTCAGCTGATTGTCCAGCAAATTGCCAATATGGCAGAAATATAAATGTTGACCTTAACACTGTTTCATTTAGCGGTGTTGAAGCAATCGATAACTTTGATGTTACAGACAGCAACAACGACTTGTTTGACTCTTATGCTTATACAAACTATATCAGCACAGTTGGTGTTTGGTTCTTTACAGGCGAAGAGGAAATCGCAAACGATTACATTGCCTTTGAACCAACCGATATGCAAACAACAGTTTCAAGTGATGATGATAGCTTTGGCACTCAAGTCAACACAAATTATGAGATAACTTCAAAGACTCTTCCAAAAGGCAGGCTTGAACTTTCTGCGCCAAACATTGACACACTTTCGATAAGAAACTTCTCTTATGCTGACATAGACGAGGAGAGCGGAAACATCACTTACTATTATGAAGCCGACATCTCAACTGAGGCAACAAGACGAGCAAGTACTGGCTCAATTTACAATCCTTACATCATTTACGATGCGCAGTCGATGGAAGAAGAAATCATTGACCAGACAAACACTTCAACAAAGCAAAACAGCGGAAACTATAGGGTTGTAAGCGATATTGACTATTCAAATTATGAAGACAATTCAAACATTTACAACACAATTTTCGTTGGCAACTTTGAAGGCAACGGAATGGAAATTGCCTATATAGTTTTGCAGTCCAACGCTCAAATGGACTATGCGGGAATGTTTGCAGGACTTGGCGTTTCTTCATCAAGACAGGGTGCTATCAAAAACCTTGTTCTCTCGCCATCGGTAGTCAACTTTGCTGGCGCATCTTCTGTTGGCGCGCTGGTTGGATTTGTAAATCATGGCCATATATATAATGTTGATGTGACAACAGAAAACGACCTTATTGTTCAAGGCGGAAACTTTGTTGGTGGCGTGGTTGGTCGCGCTCAAGGAAGCTATGTGTTTAAAAACATCACATCAAATGTCAGCGCAATTGCAAACTATACACCAGTTGAAGGTGACAGACAAAATCTTTACACAGAAAGTCGAAACACAGCAACCTTCTCTTATGCAGGTGGGCTGTTTGGACACGTTGGAACTGGAACGGTTGAAAATGTTGAGACAACGGCAAACGCAACAATCCGTGGAAATATGGCAGGTCTTGCATTTGGAGGAATTGGACAGGGCGCAAATGTTTCAACTGTAAGAGTGACAGCTTCAACTGATTCACGAATAAATGCCTATACTTATGGCGGTTTTGTCGCAGGCGAAGTCTCTGGCAACCTTTCTGAAAGCGTGGTTTACAATTCTGGGGCAAGTCTTTCAAGCTTCTCTATTGTTGGACAGACACCTTTTGCAGTTGGTGGAATTGCTGGCGTTTTAAGTGGTGGAAACATAAGCAAAGCTGTTATGAGACAATCTTTCTCAGTAAGTGAAAAATTGAGCGCAAGCAACACTTATTCAACCATCGAAAGTGTTGGTGGTGTGGTTGGAATTGTTCGCTCTTCTGGTTCAAGAATTTCATATATAAGCGAAACGATTGTTGAAGCAGACATCCAGGCTACACAAAACCTTGGTGGTGCAATCGGTTATGTTGTGACACCAATTCAAATTGACCAAGTTGCAATAAAACCAGAAACAACTCAAAATGCTCTTCAACTTGAAAGTCACATGAGCACAACTCTGTATCTTGGTGGCATCATTGGCCGAGTTGGTGATAGAGTTTCAAACAATCCTCAAATTGTGATGACAAACTCATACTGTCAATCTGACTTGACGATGGTTGCATATCGCACAGATTCCACCCCTCAAACCGAGATAGGAGGTTTGATTGGTGGTTATGCATCATCAAGCAGTGCAGGCAATTTAACGCTTACAAATTGCTATACAACATCTCGAATGAATGCAAGACTTGTTGACCTCAGAAATATGTGGGATGACAGCAGTGCAGACTTTAACGGTGTTATTGGAGAAGGAGAGCCTGAAGATGGAACAGGTTCAGATGTAAACTTCTATCAACAAACACAAAATGACAATATAGTTAACACATATTATTATGGTGCAAACGAAAGAGCAACTTTAAATATTGTTCAAAACTTTATTTCAGTAAGGGCTAATTTTGATGTTACTTCTAGCTCGCCTATACAAATCAACAATTTTGGTCAGTCGTCTTATGCTTATGCAGGTTCGGCAACTGGCAAAACAACTGCAGGGCTTTATAACGTCTTTATGGATAGCTATCTGATGAATGGCGAAGATAGGTTGAGCAAAACTATAGAAAAGGATACTGGAGAGATAACATTTGGTGCAGGTGAAGATGAAATATCGCTAGATACATCTTACTTGGTTATCTATCAAAATATACAAACAGACCAAACGCAAAGCAAAGTATTTTTGAAGTGTCTTACAAGAGGTGACAAAATAGAATTTACTTATAAAGATTTGATTGGAACAAGTGATGATACAAATGTAACTGGTTTGTATGTAGAATTTGTTGTAAACAATCCAATTTGGGTAGGGGAATTTGATGTTGGCACTTCAAACACAACTTTCAGAACTTTGGTTTTTGAAAGTAACCTTTACTGGATTTAAAAATGAGTGGAATTTATGATGTTGTTTGATTAAAACGGACAACAAATAAAAAAGAGAGAACATGTTAGATTTTGTAGTCTAATATGTTCTTTT
>CALVMU010000016.1 GCA_944348085.1 uncultured Clostridia bacterium | reverse complement strand
TTACCTCCTTTTTTGTGGAAAAGTTTTGTGGAAAACTTTTCCCTTGCAATCAATGATACTTCTATTATACCCCCCCCGCAATTTTGTCAAGACTTAATCCAAAATTAGTTGCAAAAACTTTTTTAAAACGGTTTTTGAAAACAATTTTTGTGGATAACTTTTTGTGTGGAAAAAACATAAAATCCACTATTAGCAGTTTTTCATTTGAGGATCAAAAAAGTTTTTTAAAACAAAAAAAAGAATGCTTTATGCATTCTCCTCTTCAACATTTTTCTCATCGCTTTTTGCAGAAAAAGTTTCTTTCTCCAAAAGCTCTTTTAAGTCAACACCCTTTTCCAAGAAATAGCCACAAATCCTTTCCCAGTTAAGATAGGACACGCCAATCTTAATGACATAAGCGGCAAAAACCCCTTCGTTTTGCGCCTCATATTCTTTAAACACTTTATAAAGCCCTTCAAGCTCTTCATCTGTAAACGTCTTTTTCATATCAGACCTCCATATTTATTATGCCCATATTTTCAAAATTTGTCAACTTTATTGCGCATTTAACATTTTTCGCATGTTGTTTTTGTATGCCTCCACACCATTTTGTCCGAAAGGATTTGTCTTGGTCAAAAAGCCTGAGACGATCACTGCCAGTTGCATAAATGCCAAAAGCGTGCCCGCTGACTTTTCGTCTTGCCCCTCCAGCTCAATTTTGACAATGCTGTTGTCTGCTTTTTTGTGCGCCTCAATGGTTGAATTTAAAGCAATATTGTTGATTTTTTGATATTTTTTTGCAATTTTTGAGCTGTTTTTATGCTTTTTTGAACAAATTATCGTTTCAACAAAGTTTTTTCTGCCCTCTTGCAAATATTGTCCCACTGCGTGCAAGTCTTCTGTGAAGTTTGAACTTGTCGGATAAAGCCCCTTGCCATTTTTGCCCAAGCTTTCACCCACAAGTTGAACAAACACAGGTAAAAGTTTTTGATAGAAATTTTCAAAGGATGCAAAAACTTCAACCCTTTTGCCTTTTGCCTCTTCGCTTGCCCTTGCACCCGCATAGCAAAGTTCTTCACTTTGATTTTTGTTTTTCAGAAAGGTTTTTATCTCGTGAATATAACCATTAAAGATTTTGTCAAAATTTATACCGGCAAAAAAGATTGGAAAAGCACCCACCGCAGTCATAGTGGAAAATCTTCCACCAATCGTTTGCGGAATTTCTAAAAAATGAAAGCCCTTTTTGCTGGCAAGCTTATGTGCCGGACTGTTTTGGTCAGAGATGACCACCACATTTTCTTTTGAAGTGCTGTCGCAAACAAGCTCAAAGAAAAGCGAGCTTTCAATGGTTGTGCCAGATTTTGAAATATAACAAATGCCATAATTTTCATTTTCAAGATTTTTCAAAATGTCGTTAAATTGTGAAAAATCAAGACTATTTCCACAAAAATGCACATTTTTTGCGCCAAAAGCCTCAATAATTGAGCGAGCACCCAAAATCGAACCGCCCACGCCAACAACAATCAGATGCTTCAGCCTTTTTGAAAAATCTTTGGCAAGAGCTTTTGCCTGCCTTATGTCAGCCTTTGCGGCGCTTGACAAAAAATATCTTAAAAGCTCAACATTTTCAAAATCAAAGCCTTCAAGAGTGCAATCTTTTTCTGCAATGTTATATTTTGTAACCCTCATTTGTTTTTCCTTACTTTATCTTTAAAACCCTCACGCCCACTCGCCACTCAAGGTTGAGTGCCAAGATTTTTAAAACCTCTTTTTCGCTTGTCACAGCAAGTGTCAAAGAGGCAAGTTTGTCATAGTCTGTTTCAGACAAAATTTGAAGTGCCTTCAAAGTGTCTTTTCCGACCTTTATGCTGTTTTCTGTTTTGCAATTTGGGCAAACCAAACAGCCTTTGTTCAAATCGAAATATGCCAAGTTTAAATTCGCCTTGCAACTTTCGCAATTTGTTTTATCAAAAGAAAAGCCCAAAATTTCAGTAATTTTCAACAAAAACTTGTCAAAAACATAATATTTTCTCACATTTTCATAGCAAAGTGTTTTAAGTGCCTGCAAAAGTTCAATAAAAATTCTTGGGTCGCTTTCGTTTGCAACCGCTCGTGCAAGATCCAAAATTGCACAACCTTCATAAAACTTGTCAAGGTCTTTTGTAAGGTCGTAAAAATTGTCAATGATTTCCACCTGTGTGACAACGCCGCTGCCAGAGCCTTTTTCAATCACAAACTCGCCAAAGCAAAAAGGCTCTTTTGCCATTTTGAGTTTTGCCTTTTCACCTCGCACGCCTTTCATTGAAACAGTCATTCTGCCCTCTTCCAATGTAAACAGGTCGACAAGTTTGTCCTTTTCCTTGATGTTGACTCCGCCAAGCACCACCGCTTTTGTTTTTATTGTCGCCATATTATTTTTCCGCGTCCTCTTCAGCAAGCCTTACTCTTATCTCTTCCGCTTGCCTCATGCTGTCAATCGAATGTCTAAGAAGGCCGATATCTTTCAAAACTTCATAAACCACCATAAAAAGAATTGCGTCCGAAACAAGAAGCTCAAGTCTCTCCTCATCGGTTAAATTTTCTCGTTCATCATATTCCATATCAAGCCCTCCTTAATTCTAGTATGAAGTTTTTAATCAAAAAAGGCAATCAATTTTGCAAGATTTTTAAAAAATATTTTTGTCAGTTTTTGACTTAAATTTTGCTTAGTTCAATAAAAAAGAGCGCAAAAAGCGCTTTTTTTATCGATTTTTCTTGATATTTGATGAGTTTTGTTCTTTTTCAATAACTTCCACAGCAGGTTCATATTTTTTTATTTTGAAATATTGATTTAAATCTTTCGCCGTTTTATACCATCGATCTTCCTTTTTCTTGCGCGTGAAATATTCCCAAACCATCGTGAAGACAAAAATCAAAAACAGCATAATAAGTGCAATCATCCACCACTGCATTTCTGGCATTTCAACTGGCCCATGCACAAGATACATCGCATTTGGGCTTGGCAAACCACCAAGATAGAATATAAGCTCAACAACGCCGCCAACAACGCCGCAGCTGAGAAGCCCTAAAGTGTATGGCACAACATTGAAAACATTGATTTTGACATAACCTCCAACAAACAGCCATAAGCTTCCAACCAAAAGGCAAGAATGCGAAAATGCTGATTGAAGATTGCCCCAGTTGCCAAATCCTGGTGGCGTGATAAACAATGTTATCAAAGCTCCGAAAGTTCCGCCCCAAGCCAAGAAAGTTGCAAAAATTTTAAAGAAGCGCGTGTTTTTGTTTGGCCAAAGGCTTGCAATCAAAAGCAGATACATCATATAGTTACAAAAATAAATTGGAAACAATTGGTTATCATAAGCATTGCCTACCCCTCCGTTGTTGAAAAAAGAGGTATACATTGTTGAAATATGAAAGAAAAAGCAAGCAAATGCCCAAAAGAATAAGAATAGATTTTTATATTTTTGTTTTTTGATAAAATGTGCGCCAAAAAGAATTAACGAAATGATGAGCAGCGAAAAAACAATATAAAGAATGTGTTCTGTGCTATACATAAAGCCTCCAATAATCACATTCTACAATATATAGCTTTTTATGTCAATTTTTTTCAAGCTTTTATTTTAATTTTGACTCGAAATATCTTTTATTTCCGCTTAGCCTTTCATCTTCTCCAAAAGAAAGCGCCTTATCTGTGTTTTCAATTGCTTTGCCATAGTCGCCAAGTTTATAGTAGCAATAAGCCAGATAATCATAAGGCAACTTCCCCCAACATTTTGGCGCTGACATATAGTTAAGATATCTCGAATCGATTTTCAGCATCTCTTCAAAAGCAACCGCGCTTTTAAGATAGCGCTCGTTATCATAATAAAACTCACCCAGGTCATAATAAGGTTCTCTGACATAGTCGGCCTCTAAAATCGCCTTTAAAAAGTTTTCCTCCGCCTCGTCAAATTTGCCAAGTTTTTTATAACAATAACCAATAAAGCGATAACTTGCAGCGCGTTCGTCCTTCCAAGTCGCCGAATGAAGAGCAAGGTGTTTTTTTAGCGTCTCTATCGCCTTTTCATATTTGCCATAAAACATATATTCTCGGCCAAGATAGTGCATGTTGCGATCGTTGGTCGGATCTTCTTGCACAGAAAGCTCTAAAAGCGGAAGATAAGAACTGCGCGATTTTGTCTCGTCTGCTTTGTGATAAAGTCTCAGCTCTGGCAAATCGATTGTGATATATGGTTTGTCTTCAATTGGACTTAAAACCTCATGCACAGGATTGACCCACTTAAACGCTTTGTTTTTATGCATTTTGTCAGCCATAAAAACAACGCCCTCTGATCCGTCTGGATTAAAGCTCCAAGTATAACGATAACGCGCTCTAGAAACATTGCCCGTCCATTTTTCTTTGACAATTTTGCTCCAGCCTCCTTCAAAGACTTCGTCAAGGTCAACTGAAATGCAGATGTCTGCATCGTCAGGAATAAGTTTCATGCTGTCATTTCGAGCTTCATCAAATCTGAAAAAGTCATATTTTTTCTGCTCGACAATAGCGCCCAGCTCTTTCAGCTTTTCAAATGTGCCGTCGTCACTTCCAGTGTCAAGAACGCAGACATAATCAGCTTCTTTGACTGAGTTATACCAGCGCTCGACAAATTTTATTTCATTTTTTGAGATTGCATATACGCATATTTTCTTTTTCATACTCTCAAGTTATGCCCAAAATGGCAAGTTTGTTAACAATTGTCAAAAAAACTGCAAGTTTGCTTTGTTTTTCAAGTTGTTTTTGCTCTTGTGCTGTTGCCCCGCCACACGCAAAGCAGGCTTTTAAACAAAGCCTTCAAAATTTGCTTTCCAAATTTTGAAAAATTTCAAATTTAATTTGAAATTTGCTTTGCGTGAGCTATAATAAAAGTGAAATCATATTAATAATAAGAGGTGAAGTATGGCTTGTCTTATAACAGGTGGCGCAGGACATATTGGAAACACACTTGCAAGGGCACTTTTAAAAGAAAAGAAAAAGGTGAAAATTCTGGCTCTGCCAAATGAAGATGTTTCTTCACTTGACGGCCTTGATGTTGAAATTGTGCGTGGCGATATCACCGATCGCGAATTTATGAAAAAGTTTATTCAAAAAAATGATGTTGTCTTTCACCTTGCTGGAATCATTGACATTGCAAACATGCCTTACGAAAAAATAAAAAAGGTCAATTACGACGGCACCGTCAATGTGACAGACGCTTGCATTGAAAACAAGGCAAAAAAACTTGTCTACACAAGCACTGTTCACATAATTGACCCAAACAGCGGACATGTTTTAACTGAGCCAACCGCTTTTGAACATGACAATCTTGTTGGAAACTATGCAAAAACAAAAGCTCTTGCCAGCAAATATATAACAGAAAAAAGCAAAGCTGGACTGCTTGACGCATCAATTGTCTATCCAAGTGCTGTTGTTGGGCCTTACGATTTTCGTCTTTCAGAAACAGGACAGGTCGTGCTTGACTATGTCAACGGAAAACTAAACGCCTATGTCAAAGGCGGATACAACTTTGTTGATGTGCGCGATGTTGCACAAGGCCTTATTGGCGCAAGCGAAAAAGGAAGAGCTGGCGAAGGATATATTTTGTCTGGAAACTACATCACTGTAAAAGAGATGATGACAATTTTAAACAAAAAGACTGGCAGAAAGCGCGTTCCTGTAAAAATTGCTCTTTGGTTTTTGAAGCTTGTTGCCCCTATTGCCAATCTTTACTATAAAGTTCGAGGCAAAAAGCCAGTGCTTTCAAATGAATCTCTCTACACAATCAACACCAATGCAAACTTCAGCCACCAAAAAGCAACTGATGAGTTTGGCTATAACCCACGACCTGTTGAACAAACTTTGTTTGACACGGTGGATTGGTTTATTGAAAACAAGCCAGAACTTGTAAACAAAAAGAAATTTAAAAATTTAAACGAGGATAAAAATGTTTAATTTTATAAAATTTGCAAGCAAAAAACCAAAAATTAAAAAAGATGTTGAAAGAGATGCACAAGGAAACGCTCTATTTGAAATTGCAATCAAAGACAAATCAGAAGTGCTTGCTCCATTTTCGCTCGACAATAAAGACACCATAAATGTTGAATTTGCAAATGTGCTTGACAACACTGCAAAATCATTTTCAAAAAAGGAAAAACTGCACTTAAATCTTAAATGTGATAAGCTTTCAGACAAAGAAAAGGAAAGCTTTTCGCTTGCCATAAAAAATTATTATTTCAACGCTCTGATTGAAGATGAACGCAAACTTAAAAACAATATTTTCCTCTTTTGGGTTATGATTGCTCTTTCAATTGTAAGCCTTGGCGTGCTTTTTATAACAAATTTTTTCTCCGCGCCATGGATTGTGATTGAAGTTATTGACATAATCGCTTGGGTGTTTGTTTGGGAAGCCGTCGATTTGCTCGCCTTTCAGCGCTCGCTTCTAAGATATGACAAACAACATGACTACGCACTATACAAAATGAAGATAACTTTTGAAAATTAAAAAAGAAGCCAAGTTTATAAAAATTCAAACTAGCAAAAAACTCTGCATTGCGAAATGATTTTCGTTTTGCAGAGTTTTTATATATCCTTACAAATTTTTGTGCTTGATTTATAATATTTATTATACAATTTTAACAATCTTTTATCTAAAAAATATGCGACTTGATTATGTATTTTTTCTGGAATGCCATAATACGCTTCAGCAATAGCACAAGAAATTGCACAAAGAGTGTCTGTATCGCCGCCAATCGAAACACTTGTTCTCAAGCAATCTTCAAAGTCTGTGCTAATAAGAAAACAATAAATCGCTTGCGGAACAGTGTTTTGACATGTGTCATTAAAGTAATATTTTTCTTTCAGTTCTTCATAGTCAAAATTAAGTTGATAATAATTTTCTTCAATATATTTCTTAATTTCTTCTTTGCTATGATTATTTAGCGCCAACCAAATCGCAACGGAAGTTGCTTCTGCTCCTTTAATCCCTTCTATATGATTGTGCGAAACAGAAGTCACTTCTCTCGAAAGTTTTTTGACATCCTCAAGACTCTTAGAAAAATAAGCCACAGGGCTAACTCTCATAGCAGAGCCGTTGCCATAAGAATTATATGGCTTTGGATCTTTTTGTTTAAGCCATACTCTAAATGAAAGGCCATAATTTGCATCGGGATACAACTTACCAAATTTTTGCATTTCTTTTATTGCTTGCTTGCTTAAACTCTTAAAATTTTTCTTTTCAGTTTTTCGCAAAGCTTCTGCAATTGCAAAAGTCATAATACTGTCATCTGTGAAAAAACAAAATGGATCAAACAATATAAAGTCCTTTCTTTCTGTATTGTTAAATTCATAGATCGATCCAACAATATCACCCACAATTGCGCCTACCATATTGCTCCTTTTTATTTTTAATTAATGCCTGTATAATTCTTTGAATCCAAACGATAACAAATATATATAAAACAACCTAGTAAATTGTCCACTATCTATTGCTTCAGCAATTAGCCCATCACCAAATCTTTCGCCCCTGTACCAAAATAGAAACTGCTCCTTTATTTCTTCTTCAGTCAGCTCAAATGACGACTCCAACCATGCCTGCATAATTCTTCGAATCCACGCGATAACAAATATATATAAAACAACCTGGTAAATCGTCCACTATCTATTGCTTCAGCAATTAGCCCATCACTAAATCTTTCGCCCCTATACCAAAATAGAAACTGCTCCTTTATTTCTTCTTCGGTCAGCTCAAATTCAGATTTTGTTGCAAGATGGTTTTCATATGTTATAAAAGGATTGCCGACGGCTCCAACCTCTTTAAATACTTCCGTAACTAAAGGACTGTAGGTCCAATATCCCAGAGTAATAATATCATTTTCTGTATCTGGGTCTGTAAATGTATACAATTTTTCAGTTCGCAATCTCTCTAATAAATCTATTAAATATTTTTTGTGTTGCTCTTTCAAAGTTTGCTCTAGCTTCTCTCGATGTTTTCTCTCCCGTTCCTTTGCTTCCATATCAAAAATTAATTTGTCCTCATCAGCAAAAGCATCGTTTTTGTTTTCGGCAACTTCGCTTTCTTTATTGCTTGCCAAATTAACTATTTTGGTAACAATGTCAAATATTGAATCCTTTAAACCATTAGAATTTTCTACTGTCTCTGCAATAATGTCTTTTAAATCTTTATCATTTATCATAATTCCCTCCTAAAAAACTAATTATAGTATAACACATAATGTAAAACATCACATAGTTTATATTATCGGAAACCGAACTTGCTTGCAAGGGTGAGGCTGATGTTTATACATACTAAGTGATGAGTGTGCGTTAGCACGCAAATTCGATAGAATTTATTAAAATTTTATGCTAATAAAATTTTAACATCACATAGTTTATATTCTGATATATTTATTTTTTCTTTTTAAAAGCCAATTCATTACAGTAAACAATGCCAAAATCAAAATGGTAATGACAATCGCGACCCCAATGTTGACTGCCGAAAGCGTTTCGCCAAAAACACCGCCCAATATCATTCCTACAAAGAATATTGTTAGAATGTAAGTTAAAATTGCGTTGCTTCCCCAAATGGCAAAAAAGTCAAATTTAGGCTTCCAATTGTTCAAGAAGTTAAGTCCGCCCCATATCATAGAAGAGATGCTTGCACAGAAGATTGCGTAAACTGGAGTGCAACCGCGCTTTGCTGCAATAAAATCAAAACCAACAATCAGCACAACAGAGATAAGTAGTAGCAATGCAGACAAAATCCAATAAAACTTATGGTCTTTAAGTTCTGCAAAAATCGTTCCAAGAAGCAGTATGCAAGCCCAGCTAAATCCACCAAAGATTCCGCCCTCTAAGATGCTGTTTGCAAGTGGGAACAATCCATTTTGCATCAGGACTGACATAACCACAAAAGTGATGCCAACTATGGTAAGTCTGCCCCATTTGTCATATTTAACGAATGGAAGAGCAAGCAATCCCGCAAGACCAATGTTTTGCAAAGTATCCCACTCCCAACCGCCAAAGCGCTCACCATCAACCGGAGGGGTTATCTTTTCGCCTGTGCTGACTAAAATAAAATACAGAGCCATAATTCCAGCAATAGCCAAAAAGTATCTAAACATTGCTTCAGCAATTCGTTTAAATTTTTCGTTTTTTACGAAGAGTGAAACAGCATAAACTATTAAAAGCGCAACCGCGATCCAAAACATTACGCCAAAAATTTGAATCTTTATAGATAAATCTGCCCAAGTTGATTCGCCTGTAAAAATTTGAGCCCAACCATTTTCAAAACCATTAAATAAAATTCCAACGCCAATTAAAGCAAGAAATCTTGTCGCTAGTTGAAAATACGCTCGTCTAGTCCCAAATTTTTGTTCCCTTGATTTAAAACTTTTGACCATTGTAAGACCAATAACAAAAATAAACATTGCGGCAAACAAATCAGCAAAAGACACGCCAGGCAAAACTTGAAATCCGCCTTCGCCATGCTCTATAATTGGAGCAAAAAATCCAAAGGCTGAAAAAATTCCAAACACAAAAGAGCAAACCATTGCAAACATGCACAATCCACGAAATCGATCAATTGACAAAATTCTTTCTTTCGGTTTTTGAGATTTATCACTTTCAACATTTTGTTTTTGTTTCTTTGTTTTTTTGTTTTCTTTTATTTCAATTTTGTCATCTTGCTTTTCTTTCTCAACCTCTACAACTTCATTTTCTCTAACAATTTCATTGTTGGCATTTTCTGAGCTAGACGACTCTATTTCAATATTTTGCTCTTCAACATTCTCTATATTTGATATTTCTTGAATTTTATTTTTCTTTTTCATTCTTCCTCCTTACAAACTCAATGATTTTTTGCTTTTTGACAAGCCGTATGCAATTGCAGTTAAAGCAACTATTGCGACTATGCCTTGTATTAGTGCTAGATACCAGCTGGCGCCAGCAAGCATGCCCTCTGGCATAACGGTTGTATAAACTCCAATTACAAAAAATTCTAAAAGAAACATGATTATTGGATTTTTGCCCCACCAAACAAGTGGATCAAATTTTGTTTTATGATATTTGTCAAGAGCATCAAACACAAAGAAAATTATTCCGCTCAATCCAACGCTCACCAAAATAAAGGTTGGCGAGCAACTGCCCATGTTGATGTTGCCTAGCCACTGAATTAGAAAAATTCCTATTGCGCAAAAGAAAAGTGATGACATAAATGCGTTTGCTTTGTTTTTAAAATATAGGTCTGCGATAAACATGTCAAAAATCAGCATAGCTCCCCAACCAAAACCGCCAACAACGCCACCATGGACTATCACATCCAGCCACTCTTTGTTGTTTCCGATTTGATGGAAAATGGTAAATGCAACAAATATCAGCGCAGCTCCAAGAAATTTTACCCAAGATTTTGATTTAACAAAAGGCAATGCGACCAATATTGCAAATCCAATGCCTTGTAAAGTTACCCAATAGTCAAACCTAAAAGCACCAAAGTCATTGAATATGTTTACAAAATCTATGGTAGTAATGATAATATTCATTATACCCATGCAAGAAAGCGCTATGTAAAATATTTGTTCTGCTGGCAATGACAACTTTTTCTTCCAAGATGGAATTGTTGCCAAAATTCTTAACACAAGTCCAATTATGGCGATGATTGAAAATGCAAATATTGTCCAATCAAAAGCATTTAAAGTATATCCACTAAAGGAATCTAAAACTTTATTGCACAGGTCGAGAAAAGTGCCAAGTCCTATAATTGCAAGTGCGCGTTCAAGATAGTGAATTATAGCCCGTTTTAATCCATATAATCTTTGCCATTTGGAAAATGAAAGTGCAAAAGTCAAACCTATTGCAAAGATAAAAGCAGGAGCAATTATGTCTGCAAGTGTCATTCCTGGCAAAATTACAATGCCATTTTCAAGAGAATGATCTGCCAATCTCGATAAAAAGCCTAAGCTTGGAAAATTTTTCAAAAACTGAAAAATAAGCATACAAAACACACAAAATCCTCGAAATCGATCGATACTTTTAATTCTTTTTGTGGTAGCATTGTTATCATTAGATTCTTTGGCAGAAACTTCAACAGTTTTTGCTATTTCCTCTTCTTTTAAATCTTTATCCATAAAATTTTCTCCTAATTTAGCTCTAAATTCTTAAAATCTATTTTTCCAAAGCTTGTTCTTGGCATTATATCAATAATTTCAATCATTCTTGGGACTGAATATTTTATCAAGTTTTTTCGACAAAGAGCTAAAATTTCTCTTTTGATCACTTCTTTATTATAGGTTTTATCTTTTAAAGTTACATAGAGCTTTATGTAAGTTTTGTCATTGTAATGATATGGAACAGCACAGGTTTCATCTATCACATCAATTTGCTTTACCAAAGTCTCTATCTCAGAAGGAAACACATTGAGCGCGTTTATTTTTATAGATCTTTTTCTTCTGTCCATTATGTACAAATAACCATCTTCGTCCATATAGCCCATATCACCAGTTTTAACCCATTTTTCTTTTCCTTTATGAACAAAACCGTTTATTTCGTTTAAATAACCTTTCATAACAGAAGGTGAGCAAATGGCTATTTCGCCTATAGTGTTTGGCGCAAGAGGGTTGTTGCCGTCATCCCAAATTTCAATTTTGGTGTTTGGAATTGCCTTTCCACAGCTATATGGTCGATAGTTTTCAAAAGTGTTTGCAGCACAAACACTGGCAACTTCTGTTAGTCCATATCCTCTAAAAAGTCGTGCCGAGCTCTTATATTTTTCCAAAATTATATCAAAATGTTCAACAAAAGATTCTGTTAAAACATCACCACCGCACCATAAATCTTTTAATTTTGCAAGATGTTTACCGCGAAACTTCTTCTGTTCCATCATTTTCTTAAACATGATAGGAACACCTGCAAAAAATGTTACATTGTATTTTCTTATCAATTTATTAAAAGTCTTTGGTCTAAAGTTTGGAACCAAAATCAAACTATACTGATTTGTCAGACATGTATGAACAGAAACGCCTAGCCCATAGGCGTGAAAAATAGGTAGCGCAACAAGAGAGTATTCGTTCCCCCCTCCGCGAATTTTTCTTGTATACATTTTTTCTAGCGAAACACTCAAATTGTTGAAAGCGCAGTTTTGCAGTTCAATGATTTTAGGAAGGCCACTCGTTCCGCCACTATGCATAGTGCAAACGACATCATTAGCCTTACCTTCAATTTCAGTAGGAGTTACATTTTTGTTGTTTTTTACCAGTTTTGAATATTTAATGGAATTTTTATAAGTTTTGCATTTGTAAAAAGAAAATATTTTAAAAATTAATTTTCTCACAACTACATAGTCTGAAATTGAACAATTTATTAAAATTTGGTCTAAAGATGCTAAATCTTTATGATTTTTTATTAATATGTCAAAATACATTAAGCCTTTAGACTTGGTTTGCTTTAAGTTGTCCTTTAATTTGTCAATTGGCATAAGAGGATGCACAATGTTTACAATCACACCAATCTTTGAACAAGCATAAAACGCAACAAGGGCTTGTGGACAGGTTGGAAGAAACAATGTGAGCACATCTCCCTTCTTAAACCCCAAATTTTTGATGTTAATTGCGAAATCTTCAATATTTTTTAGAAAAGTTCTTGTGGATATTTTATGGCCATTAAAAACTATATAGCCTTTTTTTAAATCAACCCCATCAACCAACATTTCATAACAAGTTTTATTTTTCACACAAGCTCCTTTAAACAACATTATAAGCATAACATAAATAGATGTTAAATTCAAAATATTTTTAGAATAAATCTACAAATTTATACATCAATTGACAAAATTTCTCAAAAAATTTAAAAAATATAGAAAATAGTTTAACATAAACTGCAGTTTTTCAGTTCCAAAAATTATCAAAGTTGATTATTATTTAAAAAGTTTTTATATCTATTTAAATTTGAAATATCAAAAGCAAATGCTTGACCAAATTCCACAAAACTGTTGAACGCATAAAATTTTTCATTTGTTGAGTATTTATCTGTCACAAGCATAATTTCTTGAATGCCTTTTAGTCTTTGCTTGTCGATTGCAAATTGCATCAAAGATGAAGCCACATGCTTTCTTCTGAAAATCGGAATTGTTGCAACTTTTGTGATGAAAGCCTCAACATTGTTGCTGAGCATAACAACCAAAGAAATCGGAATTTTATTGAAATAGGCCATGTAAGCGCTCACTTTATAGCCATCCTGCACATCTGTCAAGTTAAGTCTTCGAAGGTTTTCGACTTGCTGCTTTTCCAATTCTTTAAGATTTGAAAGATCTATTTTAGAACAATACCCTTTAAGATAAACATCTACGATTTGATCTATAGAACTCTCATCAACTTCTTTAAATTCAATGTTCTGAATTTTGCATTTGGTGTTGTTGAGATTGAAGCCATCAATAAGCTTCATCCAAACATCTTGAAACTCGACTGGAAAAAACATCTGCAAGGTGTTTGCGTCACTTAAGCGTTTGTCATAAGTTTTTGCATTAAACGACAGATATGCAATTTCTTTCACCTTGTTTTGTTTACACTTCTTTTTGATCTCTTGAAGTGTGCCAAAAATGTCATAATCATTTTTGATAATGCCATAGTTATAGAAAACAGATCTGTCTACTGTTCGAGAAGTCACCATATCATAGTTGTCAAAGCATTCCAAAGTGGTTCCCCAAAAATTTTTGTTTGCGATAAAATACCTTTGCGCAACATCTGCTGAATTTCTGGTCACTTTTGCATATTTCACCAAGGAATAAACCATTGAGATCAACATAATAACTTCGCTCACCGCAGTTGTGTATGCTCCAAGCAAAATATCGTAAGGGATCAAAAGGGCTGAAGAAAGGAAGTAGCCCATTCTCAATGTTCTCACATCTTTTTGCCAAGATGTGTAAGTCACCAAAACAAGATTTATAAGCATAAGAAAATCGTAAAGACTTTCCCAGAAGATAATCGAAACGACAATATAATACACCTCAAACAAAATCATTATGATGGGCTCCGGCCTTTTGTTTGATTTGTTATATAGAAAGTAAACTATTGTTCTGATTAAAGCCCCAGTAACAAGAAGCCCACCCAGCAAGCTTCCACATAAAATGTAGATTGCAATCATAAGTGCATTTGTTGCCACAAGACAAACCATCATTTTCCACTTCACTTTTTGCAAAAATGACAACATTGTCAAAGCGATAACCCCAACTCCAAGCCCTTGAACCAGCCAAAAATTTAGCATATTTTCCTCCCCTCTTGTGCTCTGTCAAACAATCAAAATTTCTTTTAAGTTTCAATTTTTCAAATATCAAATTGAAAAATTTGTAATTTGCAATTAAAAAATTTGCAAAGCGTGTGTTTTTATGACTAATTATAACATAAAGAAAAAAGAAATCAAAATCGCTTTTGAATTTTTCGACATAATTTTTAAAAATAAATAAATTTATGACCTCTATATTTTAACTAAATTGAGTCAAGCGCTTTTCGCTTGCCAGCATCTTAAAAATTTACGCAAAATTGAATAAAAATTTGCTGGCGGGTTGCAACTTACAACCAACCATTTTTAACATAAAAATATCTTGGAATACGGCGGATTAAATTAATTTCAAGTTCTCATCCTTGTCCCAATATTTATTTTTTTTAACCAACAAATTGGAGATGTCATTTTCACTATACAACCTGTAGTTATTTAAATCGCACCCGATATTAAACCCAAATGATTTATATATCCCCATTGCTTTGTGACTATGCCCAAAAAGATTTGACATATTTGGATTATGCTCTTTAGGTTTGTGAATCAAGAAAAATTTAGTGCCGTTTATTTCAATCACATCACTTGATTTTACATCTTGAAAACCCAAATTTAAACAGTAATCTCTAAATTTATCAACATCATCATTAAAAAAATATTTAATTAGCCTCTTTTCGTTGTTGCCCAATATCAAAATAACCTTTGCTCTGATTTTTTTGACTATTGATAAATATTTCAAGCAATTTTTATCTTCCTTGCTATGACAGTCAACAAAGTCCCCAATCACATAAATAACGTCTTTGGCCTTTGCCACCTTGTTCCATGCTTTTATTGAAAAATTAATAAATTCTTTTGAATTTTTGAAAGGACGATTATCAAACTTTATTGTATCATCACTGCCAAAATGTAAATCACTAATAAAAAACTTCATCTTACACCCCAATTTAATAAAAAAAGTATAAATCGTTTTTTGAAAATTTACTTTTCTCTTTGCGCATGCAATTTTATTCCTCTAACATTTTTATTTTATCACAATTAAAACATAGTTCAAAACAATCTTACAAAAAAAGCGAAACACCATCCCTATGTGTTTCGCATTTTTTAATCTAATTTTTCTCCGCATTTTTCACAGTATTCATTTTTGATATTATTGATATGGTTACATTATCTCTCCTGTGTCTAATTCTTCATTTAATCTATCTTCAATGAATATAGGAGCTATAAGGTTATTTGTGTATTCCGTTAATTTGTGCCCATTTCCCCATAAAAAAACTCTGTAATAATATCTCATTAACATCTCCTTGACTTTTTCAAAATTTTTTTTATAATAATTTCATATGGAGGGGTAAAATGAATAAACTAAAAGTTAGACAATGGGGATCGCTTTGCTTAGGCTTATTAAATTTGGCTTGCTTAGTAAGTTTTATTTCATTATATATTCCAATGCTTAAACAAAATTATGAAATGATAAATGATTCAACTAATGCTCTAATATCCACCTTTAGTTTAATTTCTGGAATTTCACTTATTTTAATTGTTTTTTTATTGTTCTCTGTAGTTAATTTAGTTCTATACTTTCTTTATTTTAAGGAAAAAGATGAATATAGCTCAAAATTTTTATTAATTTTTGTTTTTATATTAACTATCTCTTGTTTACTATTTTGTGGCTTTCTAGTAACAATCATTTCCCTCATCATACAAAATATCAGTAGTGCTGATCTTTTATCCTCTTGCATTATTAATTTAATTACTTCCATTTTTTATGTGATATTTTTTTCAATTGCTGTACAGCATGAAATAACTCTAAAAAAGAGAAAAAGCGAATCATCTAACCCTACCAGTCCAGACTGAGTAATTAGCACGAGCCAGGTTATATGCCTGGCTTGTTTCATTTCTGAACATTTCGTGTTGATACTCTCGGTTACGCTCTGCATACTTAAATCCAAGACTAATGCCAGACGAAACATCACCTACCACTGCACCTAATGCAGCCCCTACATGACCAAAAACAGAACCTGCAGCTGCACCACTCCATGCACCACCAAACACGCTTGAAACACCCCCACACTATTTCAAGTGTTCTATTCACTTGAGCCTGATAATTACTGTCACCATTTGCCCGTCCAATATCAGATAAATAGTAATTTGCAAAAGACTTCACAGTTTGTATTGCAACGCTTGCGCCAGCTTCAAGTGCATAAAACGATGTAGGGCTCATTTTGTTAGATATTTTTTCTTTGACCTGGTCTGACCAATGAAGCATTTTATAAAGCTTGCTATCTTTGTTTTGTTCGGAAGGCTCTTTTTTGTTTTGGTTTTGCGACTTGTTATTGTTTGAATTTGTGGATCGAGCGTTTCAGTAGTTTCAGTTGCCAAAAGATATGATGCATTACTTGTCAAAAATATGAATTTTGTAACAATGAAGAATTCTATTTTAAGTACATTAAATAAAACTTTGGAAGAGAGAATTACTTCTTTAATTTGCATTTTATACTCCATTTTTTTTACTTTCTTAACTTTTTATGTATAACATGATTAAAATAAATTTGTAATTGATGAGAATAAAAAATAAATTTTGCAAAAAGGATTTTTGATATTTTCTCCTAAACACTTGACTATTCTCCTAATTTTATATATAATTTAGGAGAATATGTGAGGGGGTAGGAGAATGAGAACTTTTAATTATACCGTGCTTAAAAATAAAAAATGGGATAATGAAATAGTTGCGTATATAGCACAAATTCATGAGCATAAAGCAAAACAAGAATTATTTTTAAAGCAAAAACCACAAGAACTTGAAAAACTTGTAGAGATTGCAAAAGTTCAAAGTACTGAATTTTCAAATGAAATTGAAGGTATTAGAACAACAAATACAAGATTAAAACAACTTGTCAGCGAAAAAACAACTCCAAAAAGTAGAGATGAGGAAGAAATTGCAGGATATAGAGATGTTTTGAATGTTATTCATGAAAGTTATGAATATATTCCTATTACACCAAACTATATTTTACAACTTCACAAAATGCTTTATAGTCATTCGCCAAAAGCGATTGGTGGAAAATTTAAAAATATTCAAAACTATATTAGTGGCACAGATGTAAATGGAAAAACTTATACAATTTTTACACCTTTATCTCCTTTTGAAACTCCTATTGCTATTGAAAATATTTGCGATGAATTTAATAAAGCAATAGCAGAAAATGATGTCGATCCACTTATTTTAATACCAATTTTTATACATGATTTTTTATGTATTCACCCATTTTTAGATGGAAACGGAAGAATGAGTAGGCTACTTACTACATTACTTCTTTACAGATGCGGTTATTTAGTTGGTAAATATATATCGCTCGAAGCAAAAATTGCTAAAAGTAAAAGTCTATATTATGACGCACTTGAACAATCTCAAAAGGGATGGGATACTGGGGAAGATAATCCAGAAAGTTTTATTAAATATCTGCTTGGAACAATTATTTCTGCTTATAGAGATTTTGAAGAAAGAGTGGAAATTGTTTCATCAAAAATGCCAGCAATAGAAATGGTTAAAAAAGCAGTATCGACTATAATAGGCAAGTTTACAAAATCTCAAATTGTCGAGTTATGTCCAAGTTTAAGTATTAAATCTGTTGAAGGTGCATTGAAAAAATTGACAAACGAAGGAAAAATTAAAAAATGTGGTATAGGAAAAAATACTTTTTATATTAGAAACGATAATTAAGGAGATTAAAAATGGCAAAAGGCATAATTTATTTGATGTCTACAGTTGTAGATGGATTAATTAAAATTGGAAAGACAGAAATAAATAACTTTGAAAACCGAATGTACAATTTGGAAAGGCATGGATATTGCAATGTTAATGGGCTTAAAAGAGAGTTTGCTATAGAGGTTGATAATTATTCTGAAAAAGAAGCTTTATTAGATAAACTTTTTAGTAAGAGCCAGATTAACAACTCAGAATTATTTGCTGTTGATATTGATTTAGCAAAGCAATTGTTGTCAGCTTTTGATGGAAAAGTTATATATCCAAAAGAAAATAAAAATAAAATATTTGAGAAAGCAACCATTGCAGTTTTAGAAAAAGAAGAATTAAAATTAAATAGACATCATTTTAAAGGGGTTGAATTCTTTTCGAGTTTGACAAACAAAAGTTATTACACAAAAACAAATGATAAAGGTACATTGAGTGTATATGAACTAAACGCAAATATTGAAGTCCCTAACAACAGCTCTCCTTCTAAAAAACAAATTTTGTTAACTGCCTGCAAAGATTTAAATTTAGAAGTTTCTAATAGTGAAACTTCATATCAATTAGCACATAAACTTGAGAAAGAAATAAATAAAAACAAATAACATGGCACTGAGACGTGTGCTTGTCTTTATACAAGTCGGTGTCGCTTCGCTCCACCGAAAGACAAGCACACGCATGCAAATAAACTGACTAAATCAAACAATTTAACAAAAACACTTTCTACAAAAAAAGCGAAACACCATCCCTATGTGTTTCGCCTTTTGATCTGGCGGGAAGAGAGGGATTCGAACCCTCGCGCCGGTTTCCCGACCTACAGCCTTAGCAGGGCCGCCTCTTCGACCTCTTGAGTATCTCCCCTCGCCGAATGCTCTTTTAATATATCACAGCTTTCCGCTTTTTGTCAATCATTTTTTGCATTTTAAACTTTTTTAAGCAAAAATAACACCCACAAACAAAACTTCAACAAAAATTTTTTGGTTGTTAGCTTTGCGCGGCCAACAAAAAGCACTGCAAAATATTTTAATCCCATACCGCAAAAAAATGCAATGTCTGAAAATGAAAAATGCTTGCCAAAAATTATTGATTTTGTAAATAATCTTGCTTAGTCATTTTATATTTTAAAAAATCCCTATAGCCATCTATATGCCATTTGAAAAATTCGCCAGATTGTATCATGTCTTCAATTTGTTCTTTTGTAAACCAGCTCACATTTTGAACTTCTTCCACTTGAATTTTGATATCTGCCAAGTCGATATTTTTCTTTAGATAATAAAAATCAACAAAATCATCTTCTGTTTTTATAGTTTTAAATAAAACAAGTTCGTTTAGATCAACATATACGCCTAACTCTTCTTTGATTTCTGCTTGCATGCCTTCAAGGCTACTCTCTCCTGCTTTTGGATGTCCACCAGTAGTTGCCCAAGCCCCACCTTTTTCTTGCGAGCGTTGTTGCAAAAGAATTTCGCCATCAGAATTTTCTATAAACGCCATAACTGTTATGTAATAGAATCCACTTGGCACTGGATCGTCTTTTTTGATAACTCTTCCGGTTAACTTTTTGTTCTCATCATATAAATCTCTATATTCCATCTCAGCCTCATAAATAATTATAAACATTTTTTTGTAAGCCGTCAATAAAAAGTTTTTTGAATCCAATGACGCTTTTTTCTTTATATAATCAGACCTCGATTATTAAATAAAAATTATGCGATTTCTATCAATTAAATTTATATAAAAATATTTAAAGAAATAAACTTAAAAAATATATATAATTTTGCCCATTTTTATGATATAATCTTTGTATAAGGAGATGAAAATGAGAAAAATTGCATCAGAGCAAACACAGGAATACAAAAATAGCGATTTGTGCATCGCAAAAGAATACGACTTTAAAGATAAAGACATTGACATTTCAACAGCAAAAATCAGTGGCAGATATCCTGAAAATGGATATTGCGTAAACACAGAGGTAAAAGAAATGATTTTCATCCTTGCGGGAGGGGGGGCTGTGCACTGAAAAGGAAATTGTCACATTTAAACAAGGCGATGCAATTTTGATTGAGAAAAACGAAAAATATTTTTGGGATGCAAAAGCAGAAGTTATTATGGCTTGCTCCCCTGCTTGGACACCAGAGCAACATAAAATGGTAAAATGATAGTATAAAAATGAGAGCAAGCGGCCAATTTAGGAGGAATATATGGCAAGAGATGTTAAATTTTGGAAAGAAGACGGCTCTTTCAAACTGAGAGTTTGTGGGGTTATTCAAGTTGGAGATAAAGTTTTAATCGACAACTGTGACAACGCACCATTTTGGGGATACCCTGGTGGTCATGTTGAACTAGGAGAAGACACTCGCAAAGCAGTGCTTCGTGAAGTAAAGGAAGAAACGGGATTTAATGTGGAAATAATAAAAAATTTGGCAACAGTACAATTATTTTTTACTCGCGAGGACGGCAAGCCTTTTCATGAAATAGGTTTTTACTATTTGATGAAGGCAAACATAGAGCCAAAAGATTTTGCGCTTGAAGAGAATGACAAAGGAAAATTGAGAAACCATCAATTTAAATGGATAACAAAAGACGAATTAAAAACTCTTGACGTCAGACCAAGCGCTTTAAAAGATGTGATTCTTAATGAGCTTGAAAACCAAGAAATAATCACATACATAAAGGATTAATGTTATAAAAATTGCATCAAACCAAATTGAAGCTCGTTTGTAAAATTTAAATTTTGACATTTTTAACAAAGTTGATAATGATAAATTTTGGAGGTAATATGATTTATAGAAAGATAACTTCTGCTGATAAAGAAAAATTAGCTGATTTGATAAAGGAAATGAATGAAAACTTGCTTAATAAAACATGGTTCTTGCCTATGGAAAGCGATTTGGAAAGTGTTGAAAAAATGATAAATAAAAGTCGTTTTTACATTTTAGGCGCATTTGATGGTGACAATTTGGCCGGAATAGCCTCCCTCGATTATAAAAACGGGAAATTGCCAGAGATGTATAAATTTCCAGATTGGTGCGACACAAATAAAATGGTTGAATTTGCTTTTAGTATAGTTGCTTTGCAATATAGAGGAAAGGGTCTAATGTTTGAAATGCTCAACAAAATAAAAGAAATAGCAATCTCGCAAGGTTTTGAGTATGCTTGTTGCACCGTTCATAAGGACAATTACCCTAGCAAGAAAAATATATTAAAAATGGGTTTTGAATACTGTATGTCAATTAATCAAAACACCGATTTCCCACGAGATATACTATTAATGCGCCTTAAAAAAGATTTTATAAAGGACAAAAAATAATTTTATAAAGGACAAAAAATGATTTTAAGTGTTAGTCGTAGACGATATTCCTGCGTTTTATAATGATTGGTTTTGAAAGAATTGAAAGCCCGTTTTTGAAAACTTAAAAATCTTTAAAGGCAATTTCTTACAAGTTGTTAAAATGATTGAAGATTTTATTGAAGCATTGCAAGAAAAGGCGCTGAAAAAAGAAAATTTATAATAGTTTTCATATCAATTCTAAAAAATGGTATGTTTTTTCGATAAAAAATGATATTATATTTTATATGGATTATATGGATAAAATATCAACGACATTAATTAAATTAAAGTATTCAAAATTTAGAAATTCTTTTCATTTAAAACAAAAAGAATTTCAATATATTTGTGAGAAAGGAGTTGAAAAAATTGAATCTCATGCTTACGATTTTGTTAATAAGCATTTAAAAGATATCTCCTCATTTAGAGATGGAAAACAGACCCCAATGAATGGACACCCTGTTTTTATAGCCCAACACGCAACAGCAACTTGTTGTAGAGAGTGTTTGTATAAATGGCATCACATAGAAAAGACACATATTTTGCGTGAAGTTGAAATTAAATATATTGTCGATATTATTATGACTTGGATTAAAAATGAAATAATTAACAAGGAGGAAACTAATGATTAGGAGTAAATTTATTGATTTAAAGCACGAAAAAATTTTGTTAACTAAAATTGCTGGCTCGGAACAAGAACAAGATTTATCAGAAAAACCAACTTGTAATGGTTTTGCAAGGATACACCACTTTAAACGTCATATTAAAGATTGGGTCAATGATCCATTGCCAATTGACCCAGCAAACAGATACTTTAAAAGACCTGACAATGAACCGCAAATTAATGTTCAAGTATTTCAATTGCCAATTTGTAATATGAATTGTTGGTATTGCTTTGTGCCTGACAATTTAAAAAATTTATCAGACAAAAATTCGAAATGGTTTTCAATGAAAGAATTAGTTGATTTATTAGAACAAAATTGTAGTGATAAAACAGTTATTGATTTATCTGGTGGAAACCCTGAATTGACGCCCGAATGGCCATTATGGTTAGCAAGAGAATTGAAGAAAAGGCATCTTGATGAAAAATATTATATTTGGTCAGATGATACTTTATCTACTGATAGTATGTTTTCTTATTTAACAGAAGATGAAATACTAGAACTTGCTTCATATAAAAATTATGGGAAAGTATGCTGCTTTAAAGGATTTGATGATGAATCTTATGAATATAACTGCAAACTTTTAAAAAGCACATTTTCAAACTCTTTCAAAACTTTAAAAAAGTATATTGATTATGGATTTGATGTGTATGGATATATTACATTGACAACTAATAACATAAAAAATATTGAAATCAAGGTAGCTTCTTTTATGGATAAAATTCAAAGTGAAGTTGGTTATTATTTCCCTTTAAGGATTATCCCTTTGAAGATTTTTCAATTTACTCCTACAAAAGGCAGAATGTTTAGAAATACAGATTCTAATGTTGCAATAAAAAATCAAGACATTGTTATAAAGGTATGGATTAATGAATTAAATAAAAGATTTAGTAGTGATGAACTAAAACAAACAATATGCGATGTTAAAATTAAGGATTAAATTTATGGATAAATTTTACAATAAATTAGTGAAAAAATCTCTTTCAAATAACAACACAAAAGATTTTAAAACTTTTTTAAAAAATTGCAATGGTTGCTTTGTTGTCGATTGTGTAAAAATTTTAAAAAACGAAAATAACTTTCAGAATAAGAAACAAAAAATATTACAAGAAATTAAAGGAAAGCCACAGTTTGACAAATCGCAAATTTACAAACATATTAATTATAAGCCAACTCCTCATATGTTAGATTCTGATTGGAGATTTACATATCGAACTCAAAATTATATAATTAATAAAATTAGCAAATACATTCCGGATATGAGCAAATGTCTTTTAGTAAGGACTCCTTCTTTGTTACATAATAGAGAGACATTGACAAATAAGTTTAACATTACATTTTTAGAGAAAAATATAACTAGTATCGACTTTAAAAATAAAATTGTTATGAATTTGCTGGATTATGTTTCAAACATTAAATTTGAGGCCATTGTTTGCGACCCACCTTGGTATAAAAATGCTTATTTGAATTTTATATATAAATTCAGCACTATGATTTCAAAAAATGGGTTATTATTTCTTATTTTTCCTCCCAAAGGGGTTAGACAATCAATTGATGAAGAGAGATTTGACATAATTAATTTTGCAAAATCAATAGGATTTGAACTAATTGAAGAAGATATTGAAACAATTAATTATTATTCTTCCCCTTTTGAAATTAATAGTATATTAGATAATGGTATTACTAATTTCCCTATTGATTGGAGATATGGTAATTTATTTATATTTAAATTAAAAGAATATACAAACATTCCATTTCAATATATTCCCATTCCTGAGAATAATAAATGGAATGAATACATCATAAACAATATAAGGTTTAAAGTCCTAGATGGACAATTGAATGCAGGCAAACCTGTTTTAGAAAAAATATATAGAAAGGATATTTTACCGAGTGTTAGTATGAGAAATAAAAAAATCAAAGAGATTGGATTGTGGACATCTGGCAATAGAGTTTATAAATGTAATAATAGTAAATTATTGTGTTCGATTTTAGATTATAGAACTAAAAATTCTTTTAAAATCTGTTGTGCTAAATTTAAAGATAATGTTGAACTTGTAAATTTAATTGAAGATATTATTAATAAGGAGTATGAAGAATATGGACAATATTGGAACTAGTTTATTAAATGCATGTTTTGTAAATAGAATAAAAGTTGGAAATGGCAATTCTTTACATCTTGGAATTTTTAATCAACCATTTTATGCTTTTATAATGTCTGGAGACAAAACAATAGAATCTAGATTTTCAATCAACAAATGTTCTCCATATGGTAAAGCAAAAAAAAATGATATTGTTTTTATTAAAGAAACTGGCAAGTCAATTTGTTCGTATTCTATAGTGAGTGATGTAAAATATTATAGCAAAGAAGAAAAAAATTTAGATTTAGAATTATTAAAAGCAAATTATTCTAAAGAGATTTGTGCAATTGACAATAATTTTTGGCAAGATAGAATAAACAAAAATTACGCATCATTATTATGGATAACGGAGCCAAAAACAATTATCCCATTTTCGATAGAAAAAAGAGATAAGCGGGGATGGATTGATTATAAATTACAATTTCCAAAAACTTTAATATTGATTTCGGGGAAAATAGGCAGTGGTAAAACATATTGGGCTGATAAAATTGCAAAGGAATTTAAGTGTAATAGAAATAGTTTTTCTGATTATTTGAAATTATGCTGTATACAAGCCGGATTAGAAATAAATAGAGAGAATTTACAAAAAATAGGACAATGGGTGATTCTCAATGATTTTGAGAATTTTATGAATTATACTGTCTTAAATAATTTCAATTCAAAAAGCGATTGTTTAGTTATAGATGGTTTAAGACATGTTGAATGCATTGATTATTATAACACAATTATTAAAAATGTAATACATATTAATCTTAATCCAAGTGAAAGCTTTAGAAAAGTAAACATCGCAAATAGAGATGGATGCTACAATTCTAATTTTGATAACAAAGATGTTGAAAACAATTTCAACGAGTTAAATAAAACTGCGGATTATATTATAAATGAATTTACTGATGAAAAATCATTGTTCTCTTTTATCAATAACATTAAAAGTTGCAACAATCAGCTTTCTTTATTTTAGACAAAAATGAGGTTGGGATAATAAAAAAGAGTGGAAATGTCCACTCATTACTTTTGGTAGAGATGAGTGGACTCGAATTTGGGTTCCCTTAAATGATAATTTAAGGGTAAAGCCACCGACCCCCACCTTTTGAACGGAGCCAAAGGCGGAGTGATTGATGTTAAGGGTGGTGCCACCCTGGCAAAGCATCGCTTTGCGCTTGCCATAGGCAAGCATAAGGTGAAGAAAATTATTAAATTATAAAAATAAAAAGTCGCGCTAAATGCTTTAGCATTTACGTTTGGCGCGAAAAACAAAAAAATAAGCGCCCACGCCAAGCGTTTTGCATAAGCAAAACCAAGGCATAAGCGCAATTTTTTTGTATGGTAGAGATGAGTGGACTCGAACCACCGACCCCCACCTTTTGAACGGAGACAAAGGCGGAGTGATTGATGTTAAGGGTGGTGCCACCCTGGCAAAGCATCGCTTTGCACTTGCCATAGGCAAGCATAAGGTGGGGAAAATAAAAAAGAGCAGATCACTTATCCGCCCATTAGTCTTGGTAGAGATGAGTGGACTCGAACCACCGACCCCCACCTTATCAGGGTGGTGCTCTAACCGGCTGAGCTACATCTCTATATGGTTTGTTTTAACGAGTTTAGCAACTCTCGTTGGCTTGCTCAAAGTGGTCAAATTCACCTTATCAGGGTGGTGCTCTAACCGACTGAGCTACATCTCTATATAAAATTTCTTTCTTCGAAGAAGAATGCCTTTACGGTGGCCCACCTTAGAAGAACCTGCCTTTACGGCAGAACCTTGGCGTTCGGCTTCTTGTGAAGCCTCGGCTACAGGGTGGTGCTCTAACCGACTGAGCTACATCTCTATAAATCTCTTTCTCATGATCTCTAAAAGAGATTTTATCTTTTGTACTCACCCATGGTTTAACCAAGCGTGCAAATTGATTATAGCTTTATTTAAACAAAATGTCAACTATATTTTGAAAATTTTGTCTATAAATTTAATTTTTATCAAATGAAACTCCAAATTTTTCGAGAATATCTTTTAAATATTCGCCATGCCCAAATTGATAATGCACAACCGCGCGTTTATCTTTTATATTTTGTTGATAAAACTGTTCAAACATATCAAAGTTTTCTTTAATAAACTTCTCTGAGTTTCCTCTATCATGAAAGCGTTTGTCAAGTTCCATTTTCATGTCTTTGTTTGGATAGACAAAACAAAATTTGATTGACCTTTTTTCAAAATAATCAAACATCTCAGGATGAGGCGCGCCGATAATAATTTTGCCCTGGCTGTAAAGCTCATCCAATTTTTTCTCTACATCAGAAAAATGTCGATTTGTTTTTAAAAAAGTTCTGTCCCCTTTTGTTTTTTCAAGTTCCTCTCTTGTGATATCTTTTGGAATTTCATATTTATTTTTCAGCCTTTCCTCATCAGCATCCACGATAAAGTCGTAACGGTCTGCAAGATAGGACTTGCCGCAGCCTGGTGTGGCAATGATTGCTGAGAATTCAATTCCTTTATATTGCATAAAAGCTCCTTAATAGTTTGAAAGAAAATTTTGCAAGTTGTGTTTGATTTACAAACAACTCTTTTGAGAGTGTAACACAAAATCATCTTTTTGTCAAATAGCAAGTTGATGACAAAATTTATGATAACACATGTATTCGTCATTAAAATATTTGATTTGTGATAAAGTGAACTCTTTGTTATTTTGTCATAACTTAAATTACTTTGTTGGAGGTTCTGGTTTGTTTTGATCTGAAATAAGATCTATGATGGATTGAATTTCCTCTCTTTTTAAATTCTTAAAAGATGCGAAATGCCTGTTTTCCTTACTCTTAAATTCTGCAATGAAGCTTGAGCTTGAATTTTTAGTAATGTTTGGATAAATTGTGTATTGTTGATTTTCCATTGGAAAGTCGTATGATGACAATGGGATGCGATAATTGTTTACAACAGTTCTATTCATTTTGTTACTATTCATTTTGTCAACGGCAGGGTCAGCCACAAACAGTTTCCCATTTTCTTCATACAAAAACGCACAATGGATTGTTGGCTTTCCACCTTTATGCGTAGGCTTATCTTTACAGGTCATAAAAATTCCATCAAATTTTGCTAGAAGGTATAAAGAAAAATTTAAACAACATCCATGCTTATCTTCACCAGGCGAGTCAAATTTTTCAACTTGTCTTGCACAAAAAGCCTCTAATGGCTCCCATAAGAAGTCTGCGTTCTCTTTGCCAATAGATTCATTTTTATAATCATAGATTGAGTTTTTAATCAGTTGAGTGTATATTTTTTTAAAATCTTTTGTTTTAATGTCCATAAATCCTCCAATTGAAAGTTTAAATTTATTCTCTTTTCAAATTCATTCATAAGGTAGTCGCCATATAATTCTTCTATCATTTTCAAGTATTAAGAAATAAAAGATTTATTTTTATAAATATTTTAAAATCTCTTCAAATTTTCAGCCTTTCCTCATCAGCATCCACGATAAAGTCGTAACGGTCTGCAAGATAGGACTTGCCGCAGCTTGGTGTGGCAATGATTGCTGAAAATTCAATTCCTTTATATTGCATAAAAGCTCCATAACGGTTTGAAAGAAAATTTTGCAAGTTGTGTTTGATTTACAAACAACTCTTTTGAGAGTGTAACACAAAATCATCTTTTTGTCAAATAGCAAGTTGATGACAAAATTTATGATAACACATATATTCGTCATTAAAATATTTGATTTGTAATAAAGTGAACTCTTTGTTAAACAAAAAAGAAGATTTATGCGCGAGTGCTTTTTTTGCCAGCACAAACTTCTTCACTTTAAACCAATTGTTTCATGCGCTTGTCATGTGCGCTATTTTTTGCCTGCCAAAACAAAGCTGTCATCAATTAATTTATAGATGTGTTCAAGATCTTGATGTATGTTTAATAAAACGGAAATCCAATGCTTTTTGTTCATGTGATATCCAGGAAAAATCGTATTGTTGTTGATTTCTTTTTCAAGCTCTTCTTGCCTTATTCTAAGAAGCAACAACTCGACTTCCTCTTTTGGTTGCCCCTCGCAGATTTTGTCTTTTGTGGTTGTAAGGATTGCCGCGTACCATTTTCGATTGTCTTTTCTTCGCCAAATTGCATTATTTGGAAACTTTTCCCACAAAAATTCAAGTTTGCCGTCATATTTTCTCTCGATATAAGCATTGATTTTTGCAAAATTTTCCGTTTTAAAAATGTTTTCATCATAGCAAGCTTCAACAAGCAACATCAAAACCTTTTCATACTCCTTTCTCACCTGCCCAACAAAAGCGCCTTGAGCGTTATCGACCAAGAAAAGCGTGTATGGCAAGCCATTTGCAAGGTCTATGATTTGACACTTAACATCTTTTTCCGAAAATGTTATCTTGCATAATAATTGATTATCTACAATTTTCCGCTCAAAAACAAAAGCACCATTTTGCTTATCAAAACCAGCTTTTTCAGCCTTTGCAACACTGAGTTTTTTGTTTTTAAATATTCTTTCTGCAATTTTATCCAAATTATGCCGCCTTTTATTTAACCAAATTCATTACTGATATTGTAGCATAAAAAACATAGTCTGACAATCTTTTGCATTAAAATCTTTTGCTTTTAGCAATTGCTTTATGCTAAAATATTTCAAAGGATAAAATTCCCTTTTGAGCAAATGACCTATCAAAACAATCGCGCCCGCCTTATTCGAATCAACAAAGACTATGCCTTTTGCCCCGCCGAAATCGAAAAACAAGCCATTCTTTTTGACGAAGACTCATTAAAAATATTGAATGACTTGAATTGCCTCCATTCCTCTTGACTTTTTGTTTACATATGCTTAAAATAAATAATTGAGGAAAATATGAATAAAGTTTGTTTTGAAGCTGTTGCAAATAAAAAAAGCAAAGCGCTTGTTCTAGGAAGCTTTCCAAGTGAAAAAAGTTTGAAGGTAAATTTTTATTACGGCAACAAAAGCAACAGGTTCTGGAAAGTGCTTGCCGAATATTTCAACGAAAAAATCGGCGAATCAATAGATGAGAAAAAACAGTTTTTGCTTGCTCACAACATTGCCATTTGGGATATTGTGAAATCGACAAACCTTAAGGGCTCAAGCGATAACACCTTGCAAAAAGAAGAATTTGAAATCAACGACATTGCAAGCTTTTTGCACTCACACAAAAATGTCAAAGCTGTGTTTTGCAATGGAAAAACAAGCCACAAAATCGCTAGCCAGGCCTTTCCAGATATAGACTTTATCTATCTGCCATCCACCAGCCCTGCCAATGTGTCTTTTTCAAAACAGGTTTGGTTTGACGCGCTTGACAGCGTATTCAAATAAAAAATTGCGACAATTAACGCGTTTTAACACACATTTTGACAATACAAACACGCAATTGCGCTGAAATCACCTAAATTTATATAAATTTAAATAAAGTCTTGCCCCCGCGTTATACTACTCTTGTAATTTATTCAAAGAGGAGGAAATATGGAAACAGAATATAGAATACGAAAAGTAAAATTGGGTGACGCTGAACAATATATAAAGCTAACCAATTTTGTGTGGCGCTCTGCATATAAAAACATTTTTCCTGAAAGCGTTTTTACAGCAAGAGAAAATGAAGAAAGAATTAATCGAATGATAAACGGATTTGCCGAACATGCAATTCATAATCCAAATTATTTTTCATATGTTGCAGAAGCCGATGGTAAAGTAATCGGACTTATGGGCGGATCATATCGCTCTCAATACACACATTTTCAAGAGACCGACTATGCAGACCTGCAAGCTTTGTATATCCACCCTGACTTTCAACATATAGGGCTTGGGAAAAAGTTTTTTGATTTGTTTGTAAGCAAAATCAAAAAGAAAGGTATCACAAAATTCGTTATTGGAGTACTGAAAGACAATAAACAGGCGCGAAAAGCTTACGAGAAATGGGGTGGAAAACTCGATACATATTCAAAACCTTTTGTAAGAGAAGGAAAAGAGTATGACGAAGTGTTCTATACCTATGATCTTGAAAATTTTAAACAAATTTAAAAAAAAGTCTTGACTCTCCCCCCCCCATGTTATACTACTCTTGTAATTTATTAAAGGAGGAGGAAATATGGATTACAAAATTTGTCAAAAAAGCCCAAAAGAGATAGAAGAGGAAGAGTCAGGTTATCGTTTTGCTGCTAGGCTTCTTAAAACGGGTGCGTGGGAGGCTTGCCCAACATACATCTATGATAAATATGGCAAGAAGCGCGACACTTGGTCACTTTCTGTTGCCGAGCTTTATGACATTTGCATGAGAACAGGAAGTTTTGAAATTCTAGAATATAGAAATGATGGTCACCACTCTCAATATGAACGACAATATATAAGAGACTATACTACATTGAAGGAACTTCTTAAAAAAGAGGCGCAACTTACCGATCCTAAGCTTCGTTCACTCAGTAAAGACTTCATCGGCAGTGTTGACAATGATGGATTGCTTGGCAAAGCTCGCACAATTGCAAGCTATAAATCTGACATAGAAGGTGTTGAATGCACGCCTGAGCAAATCGTTGCGGCATATGCAAGATCTGAACAAGAAAAAGAAGGTCAAACAAAATAGGGTTTTCATTAACCCTATTTTTTGTTATAAAAAACAATTGATAATCCGATGGTTTTCTAAAATAAAAAGAGTGTTAAAAGCAAATTTGCCAATAGCACTTTTTTATTATTTATATTATAACTAAATATTTCTTTGTTTGTGTTGAAAACACTTTCAAAAGAAATAAAAATAAAGAAAAGTTTTTTAATATCTAAGAATACTCATAGAATTTTTAGTGATTATGAATTTTCGTTTATGTTGTT